>CAIUGQ010000051.1 GCA_903898725.1 uncultured Burkholderiales bacterium
CGGCAGCCCGAGCTTGTCGAACAGGATCTCGCCGAGCTGCTTCGGCGAACCGAGGTTGAACGGCTGACCGGCGGCCTCATGCGCACGCCGCTCGAGCTCGACCATCCGGGCACCGAGCTCGTCGGACTGGCGCGCCAGCGCGGCCGCGTCGACCAGCACGCCGGGCCGCTCCATGCGCTGCAGCACCACCGAGGTCGGGATCTCGATGCGACGGTAGATGTCCTCGAGCCTCGCGTCGGCCGCCACCTGCGGATACAGCGTCGCGTGCAGCTGCATCGTGACCTCGGCGTCCTCGGCCGCGTACTCGGTCGCGCGATCGATCGCCACCTGCTCGAAGCCGATCTGCTTGGCGCCCTTGCCGGCCACCTCCTCGTAGGTGATCGTGCGCCGGCCCAGGTGCCGCTCGGCCAGCGCGTCCATGCCGTGCGAGCGGTGCGCCTCGATCACGTACGACTGCAGCATGGTGTCGTGCTCGATGCCGCGCAGCACGATGCCGTGGTTCTGCAGGACATGGGCGTCGTACTTCAGGTTCTGCCCGACCTTGCGACGCGCCGGGCTCTGCAGCCAGCCGGTCAGCCGCTCGAGCGTGCGCTCGCGATCGAGCTGGTCGGGCGCGCCCGCATAGCGGTGCGCGAGCGGCACGTAGCAGGCGCGATATGGCTCGACGGCGAACGACAGGCCGACGATCTCGGCGGCCATCGGGTCGAGCGAGGTGGTCTCGGTGTCGAAGGCGACCAGCGGCGCCGCCTCGATGACGGCGATCCAGCGCTCGAGCGCGGCCTCGTCGACGACGCACTCGTACTCGACCGGATGGGCAGCCGCGGCGACGCCCGGATCGGCGCTCGCGCCGTCGGGGACACCGGGCTCGCCGCCGTCGCCAGCCGCGGGCCCCGCGCCCCCGGCGCCGGAGACGCCCGCGAAGAGCGAGCCCGACGACGGCGCGGCCGCGCGCTCGCGCGCCGCCGCGATCATCGAGCGCATCTCCCAGCGTTCGAACATCGTGCGCAGCGCCGGCGTGTCCTCGGGCTGCAGCACGAGGCTCGACTCGATCGACTCGAAGTGGTCCGTCAGGTCGCAGTCGGTCTTGATCGTCACCAGCGCGCGCGCGGTCGGCAGCCAGCCGAGGGCCGCGCGCAGGTTCTCGCCGACCACGCCGCCGATCTTGGGCGCCGCGGCCATCACGCCCTCGAGCGTGTCGTGCTCGGCGAGCCACTTGCAGGCGGTCTTGGGGCCGACCTTCGAGACGCCGGGCACGTTGTCCACGGTGTCCCCGACCAGCGACAGGTAGTCGATGATCCGCTCGGGCGGCACGCCGAACTTGGCGATCACGCCGTCGCGGTCCATCGGCTGCGGTGCCTCGCCCTGCCGGGTCATCGTGTCGACCAGCGTCACATGCGGATTGACCAGCTGCGCGAGGTCCTTGTCGCCGGTGGCCACCAGCGTGCGCATGCCGCGCCGCCAGGCCTGCTCGGTCAGCGTGCCGATCACGTCGTCGGCCTCGATGCCCGGCACGTGCAGCAGCGGCCAGCCCATGGCCCGCACGAACGCATGGATCGGTTCGATCTGGGCCCGCAGGTCGTCGGGGGTGGCGGCGCGGTTCGCCTTGTACTGGTCGTAGAGGGCATCGCGGAAGGTCGGCCCCGGTGCATCGAACACCACGGCGGCGTACCGCACGTCGCCCGCCAGTTTGCGGTCGGCCCGGAGCCGCCGTAGCATCGAGACGACCCCTCGGATCGCGCCGGTGGGCTCCCCGGCACGCGTGCGCAGGTCGGGCAGCGCGTGGAAGGCGCGGTACAGGTAGCTCGACCCGTCCACCAGAAGAAGCGTTGGTTCAGACATGACGATCCGGAAGAAGGTGCCCCAGCTGCGGGCGATCGCACAGCCCGAACGCTCGACGGCAGTCAAGGCGCGAGAGTCGTGGCACGTGCTCGGGATTATTTCAGAGTTCGTCGAGGCCACCGAGAAGCTCGCCGACGTGCGCCCCGCGGTGTCGATCTTCGGCAGCGCCCGGATCAAGGAAGGCACCTTCTGGTACGAGCGCACCGTCGAGGTCGCGCGCCTGCTGTCGGACTCGGGCTTCGCGGTCATCTCCGGCGGCGGCCCCGGCATCATGGAGGCCGCCAACAAGGGCGCCTTCGACGGCAAGTCCGCCTCGGTGGGCCTGAACATCCAGCTGCCGTTCGAGTCGAGCGGCAACCCCTACCAGGACATCTCGCTCACCTTCCGCCACTTCTTCGCGCGCAAGGTGGCGTTCGCCAAGTACGCGAGCGCCTTCATCGCGACGCCCGGCGGCTTCGGCACGCTCGACGAGCTGATGGAGGTGCTGACGCTGATCCAGACCAAGATGGGCCGCCGGATCCCGGTGATCCTGATGGGCACCGAGTTCTGGAAGGGGCTGATCGACTGGATGCAGGGCACGCTCGCCGACGAGGGCATGATCTCCCCCGACGACATGAACCTGATCCGGGTGATCGACGACCCGAAGGAGGTCGTCGACGCGATCTTCGACTTCTATCAGTCGCGCGGGTTCTACGCGACCACGCAGGATCGCGAGAGCAACCTGTACCTGTGACGGGGCGAGGGTCGCGGCGACGCCGCTGCTAAACTCCGCCCGCCTCCCCTCCTTCCCGCCCCCATGGCCGTCTTCACCCCCGTCGCGCGCGAGCAGCTCGACGGCTGGCTCGCCAGCCGGCCGGTGGGACGCCTGCGCGGCTTCGCCGGCATCGCCGAGGGGATCGAGAACACCAACTACTTCGTCGAGACCGACGCGGGCCGCTGGGTGCTGACGCTCTTCGAGCGCCTCCCGCCCGAGCGCCTGCCCTTCCACCTCGACCTGATGCGCCACCTGGCGGCGCACGGCGTGCCCTGCCCCGACCCGGTCGCCGATGCATCGGGTGCGCTCTGGGGGCCGCTCGCCGGACGGCCCGCGGCCCTCGTCACCCGACTGCCCGGGCACGGCGTGCAGCAGCCCGCGCTCGCGCACTGCGCGCCGGTGGGCGCACTGCTCGCGCGCATGCATGTCGCGGTGGCCGACTTCCCCGGCAGCCAGCCCAACCCCCGCGGCCCCGACTGGTGGCTCGAGGCCGGCGCGCGCCTCGCCCCGCTGCTGCCCGAGGCCCAGGCCCGGCTGCTCGCCGACGAGCTCGCCGCGCAGCGGGCCGCGCAGGCCGAGGCCGCCCATCGGACGCTGCCGCGCGGCGCGGTCCACGCCGACCTGTTCCGCGACAACGTGCTGTTCGACGGCGACGCGATCGGCGGCGTGATCGACTTCTGGTTCGCCGGCGTCGACACGCTGCTGTTCGACCTCGCGGTGACCGTCAACGACTGGTGCGTCGACGACGCCACCGGCGCGCTCGACGCCGAGCGCCTCGACGCCCTGCTCGGCGCCTATGTCGCCGTGCGCCCGCCGACCGGCGCCGAGCGCGCCTGCTGGCCGATCGCGATGCGCGCCGCCGCGCTGCGCTTCTGGCTGTCGCGGCTGGACGACCTGCACCGGCCGCGTCCGGCGCAGCAGCTCACCCCCAAGGATCCGGGCACGTTCGAGCGCATCCTGCTCGCGCGGCGCGCGCAGGTCCCGCCACTGCCCGCCGCGTGCGAGGGAGTCCACGCATGCAGGTAGACCGCATCCCGCCGCGCGCCGGCTGGCGCTGGATGGTCCAGGGCTTCCGTCTGCTGCGGCGCGAGCCGCTGGCGCTCTTCGGCACCGCGGCCGGCTTCATGCTGACGCTGGCGATCGCGGGGCAGGTGCCGCTGATCGGTCCGCTCGCGATCCCGGTGCTGATCCCGCTGCTGACCGTCGGCTTCATCCAGGCGGCGCGCACCGTCGACGAGGGCGGCAAGCCCCACCCCCTGATGCTCTTCGAAGGCTTCCGCGCGCGCAGCCGCGGCCGGCTCAGGCCGCTGCTGGTGCTCGGCGTGATCAATGCCGTGCTGAGCGCCTGCGCGATGGGCATCGCGCTGATCGCCGACGGCGGCACGCTGTTCCGCGCGATGACCGGCACCATGGACCCGAGCGACCCGTCGATGCGCGACGGCGCGATGGCCTACGCGATGATCATCTTCGTGCTGCTGTCGGTGCCGATCCAGATGCTGATGTGGTACTCGCCGCTCTTCGTTGCCTGGAACGGGCGACGTCCGGTCGAGGCGGTGTTCTTCAGCCTGATCGCCTGCTGGCGCAACCGCGCGGCCTTCCTCGTGTACGGCGCGTCATGGGTGCTGGTGCTGCTCGCCGCGACGCTGGTGGTGCAGCTGCTGCGGGTCGCCCTGCCCGGCGATCTGGTCGGACTGCTGCTCGTGCCGGGCAGCCCGTTCTCGCCGGTCACGCTGCTGCTGATCGCGGCGCTCTACGGGTCGATCTGGCCGTCGTACCGGGATGCCGTCCACGATGGCCGGTCGGACACGCCCGAGGCACCGCCCGCCCCGCTCCCGCCGGCCTGATTCAGTTCACCGCATCGAGCTTCGCGATCGACAGCGCGAGCCACTTCACGCCGTGCTTGCCGAAGTTGACCTGCACGCGGGCATCGGTGCCGCTGCCCTCGATGTTCAGGATCACGCCTTCGCCGAACTTCGCATGCGCCACGGTCTGACCCATCCGCCACGGCAGGCCGCGGTCGAACTTGCCGGCGAGACGGCGGTCGGACGCGGGCATCAGGTCGCCGCCCAGCGCCGAGCTGCGCCCGGGCTGCGACCACGACGGCTGCTCCCGGCTGCGTGACTCGCCGCCGCTGCGCGCGCCGCCGTTCCAGCCGCCGCCGCCCGCAGCCCAGTCCCCATGCCCGCCCCCCCAGCCGCCGCGGGCCACGCCGTTGCGCGGCGTCAGCCACTTCAGCGGCCCCTCGGGCAGTTCCTCGAGGAAGCGCGAACGCACGTTGTAGCGGGTCTGGCCGTGCAGCATCCGCGTCTGCGAAAACGACAGGTAGAGCCGCTTGCGCGCGCGGGTGATCGCGACGTACATCAGCCGCCGCTCCTCCTCCAGCCCGTCGGCCTCCTGCGCCGAGTTCTCGTGCGGGAACAGCCCTTCCTCGAGGCCGGTGATGAACACCGCGTCGAACTCCAGCCCCTTGGCCGCGTGCACCGTCATCAGCTGCATCGCGTCGCTGCCCTCGAGCGCCTGGTTGTCGCCGGCCTCGAGCGAGGCGTGCGACAGGAACGCCGCCAGCGGCGTCGTGCGCGGCGCATCGGCCGCGTCGGCGTCGACGATCACGCCGTCCTCGGACACGGTGACCGGCGCCTCGACGGCCGGCCCGGCCTGGGGCGCGGCGGCCGCCGTCACGCCGGCATTGGCCGGCACGTCCTGGCCGACGCCCTGCTCGGAGAGGAAGGCGGCGGCCGCATTCACCAGCTCGCGCAGGTTCTCGATGCGGTCCTGGCCTTCCTTCTCGCTCTGGTAGTGCGTGATCAGCCCGCTGCGCTCGACGACGTGCTCGACGGTCTCGGGCAGCGCGAGCGCGCCGGTCTCGTGGCGCAGCCGTTCGATGAGCGCGACGAAGGCGCCGATCTTGCCGGAGGCCGCGCCGGCGCGCATGGCCGCGACCGCCGCGTACAGCGAAGTGTTGGCGGCGCGGGCGACGTCCTGCAGCTGCTCGACCGTGCGTGCGCCGATGCCGCGCGCCGGGAAGTTGACCACCCGCAGGAACGCGGTGTCGTCGTCCGGGTTCTCCATCAGCCGCAGGTAGGCGAGCGCGTGCTTGATCTCGGCACGCTCGAAGAAGCGCAGCCCGCCGTAGACGCGGTACGGGATGCCGGCGGAGAACAGCGCGTGCTCGAGCACGCGCGACTGCGCGTTGGAGCGGTACAGGATCGCCATGTCGGCGCGCAGCCAGCCCTCGGCGATCAGCCCGCGGGCCTCCTCGATCAGCCACTGCGCCTCCTGGCCGTCACTGGTCGCCTCGTAGACGCGAACCGGTTCGCCGACGCCCGCATCGGTCCAGAGCTCCTTGCCCAGGCGGCTCGAGTTCTGGCGGATCAGGTGGTTCGCGCAGTCGAGGATGTGCGCGTGCGAGCGGTAGTTCTGCTCGAGCTTGATCAGGTTGGGCACGCTGAACTCGTGCTCGAACGCCGACATGTTGCCGACGTTGGCGCCGCGGAACGCGTAGATGGACTGGTCGTCGTCGCCCACCGCGAACACCGAGGCGCCCGGCCCGGCGAGCATCTTGAGCCACTTGTACTGCAGGACGTTGGTGTCCTGGAACTCGTCGACGAGGATGTGGCGAAAGCGCGCCTGGTAGTGCGCGCGCAGCGGCACGTTGCGCTCGAGCAGCTCGTACGAGCGCAGCAGCAGCTCGGCGAAGTCGACCACGCCCTCGCGCTGGCACTGCTCGTCGTAGGCGGCGTAGAGCTCGACGAAACGGCGGTTGTAGTCGTCGACCACCTCGACGTCCTTGGCGCGCAGCCCCTCCTCCTTCGAGCCGTTGATGAAGTGCTGGAGGTTGCGCGGCGGGTACTTCTCGTCGTCGACGTTGCGCGCCTTGAGCAGCCGCTTGATCGAGGCGAGCTGGTCGGCGGAGTCGAGGATCTGGAAGGTCTGCGGCAGCGCGGCGTCGCGATGGTGGGCGCGCAGCAGCCGGTTGCACAGCCCGTGGAACGTGCCGATCCACATGCCGCGCGGATTGATCGGCAGCATCGCGGACAGGCGCGTCATCATCTCGCGCGCCGCCTTGTTGGTGAAGGTCACCGCGAGGATGCCCGAGGGGCTGACCTGTCCGGTCTGCACCAGCCACGCGATGCGGGTGGTCAGCAC
>CAIUGQ010000052.1 GCA_903898725.1 uncultured Burkholderiales bacterium
CGTCTGCTCGCCGCGCGCCGGGCGAGCCTGCAGGCCGAGCAGCAGCAGCAGCAGCAGCTCTTCGAGCAGCAGCGCGGCGCGCTGCAGCGTCGCATCGATGCGATCCGGAACGAGATCGGGCAGCTGTCGCAGGAGATGGAGCTGCAGCGCTCGAGGGTGCAGCTCGCCGACGGCACGCTGCAGCGCGAGCGCGGTCTGCAGGGGCTCGGCTACGTGTCGCTGCAGCAGGTCCAGGCGCAGGAGGCGCAGGTGCTCGAGCAGCGCGGGCGGCTCCGTGCGCTCGAGCGGCAGCGCAGCGAGCGCCAGCGCGACATGTCCCTCGCCGAGAGCGAGCTGCTCGAGCTGCCCTTGCGTGCGCAGGCGCAGCGGGCGGTCCTCGAGCGCGGTGTCGCGACTCTGGAGCAGGAGCTGGCCGAGGCGGAGTCGAGGCGGCAGATCGTCGTCACGGCGCCGCTCGCGGGCACCGTGTCGTCGCTCCAGGTCGATGTCGGCACCACGGCCAACCCGTCGACGCCGCTGATGAACATCGTGCCGGAGGACGCGCGCCTGGAGGTCCACCTGTTCACGCCCAGCCGCTCGATGGGATTCGTGCGTGAAGGCCAGAAGGTCATGGTGCGCTACCAGGCCTTTCCGTATCAGAAGTTCGGTCATCACGCGGGCACGGTGGCCTCGGTGTCGCGCACGGCGGTCAGCCCGAGCGAACTGCCGGGGCAGCTCGCCGGCCTCGCCATCCTGGGCGGCGCGGGCGAACCGATCTACCGGATCGTCGTGGCCCTGGACCGCCAGACCATCACGGCCTACGGACAGGAGCAGCCGCTGCAGGCCGGCATGCAGCTCGAGGCCGACATCGCCCTGGAGCGGCGCAAACTGTACGAATGGGTGCTCGAGCCGCTCTACACGCTGACGGGGCGCCTGTGAGCACCGAAGCCTCGCCGCCGCTGAACTTCGGCTTCCGACGCAAGCTGCCGATGACCTATCAGGCCGAGGCCGCCGAGTGCGGTCTCGCGTGCCTGGCCATGGTCGCGACCTACTACGGTCAGTCCAGCGAACTCGTCGAGCTGCGTCGACGCTTCGACGTCTCGCTCAAGGGGGCGCGTCTCGCCGACCTCGTGCGCGTCGCCACCCAGCTCGGCATGGCCTCGAGGCCGCTGCGGGTCGAGCTCGACGAGCTGTCGCAGCTGCGTGTGCCCTGCGTGCTGCACTGGGACATGAATCACTTCGTCGTGCTGGCCGGGGTCAGCCGCGGCGTGGTGACGATCCACGATCCGGCCATCGGCGTGCGGCGGATGCCGTTGCGCGACGTGTCGCGCCACTTCACCGGCGTCGCGCTCGAGCTGACCGCGACACCCGGCTTCGAGCGCCGCGATCCGCTCCCCCGACTGCCCCTGAGCAAGCTCTTCGGGCGGATCGTTGGCCTGCGCCGCTCGCTGGCGCATCTGCTCGTGCTCGCCCTGGGCATCGAGGTCTTCGCGATCCTCAACCCGTTCTTCCTGCAGTGGGTCGTCGACCATGTGCTGGTCAGCGCCGATCGGGACCTGATGACGACGCTGGCGATCGGCTTCATGCTGGTGACGCTGATCCAGGCCTCGCTGGGGGCGATGCGCGGGTGGTCGCTGATGGTGCTGTCGGCGTCCCTGCGGGTGCAGTCGAGCGCGAACCTGTTCACGCACCTGCAGCGGCTGCCCACGTCCTTCTTCGAGAGCCGGTACCTCGGCGACATCCTGTCCCGCTTCAACTCCCTCGAGCGGATCCAGGACGCCCTGACGACCGAGCTCGTCGAGGCGGTGCTCGACGGCCTGATGGCCGCGGTGACCATCTCGATCATGCTGCTGATCAGCCCGCCGATGGCCGCACTGGTCATCGCGTCGGTCGGGGCCTACGCGGTGCTCCGCTGGGTGCTGTACCGACCGCTGCGCGAAGCGTCGATGGAGACGATCGTCTGGGAGTCGCGCCTCGACAGCCATTTCCTCGAGACGCTGCGCGCCATCCGGCCGATCAAGCTGATGGGCGGGGAAGAGGGCCGGCGCGCCCAGTGGCTGAATCTGCTCGTCGAGTCGGCCAACCGCGGGATGATCGTGCAGAAGCTCCGGCTCGTGTTCCGCTCGAGCACGGTCGTGCTGTTCGGGCTGCTGACGATCCTGATGGTGTGGCTCGGCTCCGGGCGGATCCTCGATGGCAGCTTCACCGTCGGCATGCTGCTCGCCTTCCTGTCGTACCAGTCGCAGTTCATCGGGCGCACGACTGCGCTGATCGACCGGGTGGTCGACCTGCGGATGCTGAGGCTGCACGGCGAGCGTCTGTCGGACATCGTGCTGAGTGCGCCCGAACCCGAGTCGGTGGTCATCGACCCGCCCGAGGTCGAGCCGTCGATCGAGGTGCGCGACCTGCGGTTCCGCTACTCGGAGAGCGACCCGTGGATCCTCGACGGCATCAGCTTCCGGATCGAGCCGGGGGAATCGGTGGCGATCGTCGGGGCATCGGGGGGCGGCAAGACCACCCTGATGAAGATCCTCGCCAGCCTCCTGCAGCCCACCAGCGGCGAGATCCTGATCGGGGGCGAGCCGATCGCCCGGATCGGCACCCGTGCCTACCGCGACATGCTCGGTGTCGTGATGCAGGAAGACCAGCTGTTCGCCGGCTCGATCGCGGACAACATCAGCTTCTTCTCGTCGAAGCCCGATCGTGCGCGGATCGAGCGCTGCGCCCAGCGGGCCGCCATCCACGACGACATCGTCAACATGCCGATGGGCTATGAATCACTGATCGGCGACATGGGCACGTCCCTGTCCGGGGGGCAGAAGCAGCGCCTGCTGCTCGCCAGGGCGCTGCACCGTCGACCGCGCATCCTGATGCTGGACGAGGCGACCAGCCATCTCGACGTCGAGCTCGAGCGCGCGGTCAACGCCGCCGTGCGGCGGGTCGGTGCGACCCGCATCATCATCGCCCATCGGCCCGAGACGGTCCGGTCCGCGGACCGCGTCCTGGTGCTCGAAGGGGGCCGACTGGTCCGCGACGAGCGGATCGTGCGGGACGCTCCCGACCTGAGGTCGGGTGCCGAGCCGGCCCCGGCGATCGCGCTGTCGGCGCGGCCGACGACGGACTGAGCGCAACGCGCTCGTCGGCCGGGGCCCGAGCGGTCCCGGTTCTCCGGAACCGAACGCGCCGCGTGAGCGAGCCGTCGATCGCCATGCGCGTTCCGGCCATGAGGCTCACCGCTGCCAGAGAAATCGGTGCTGCCGGGCCAGCTCGCGATGGGGTGGATCTCCGGCTGGCGAACTGAAGGGCCAGGCTCGGCCTGCCGTTCGTCGGCGCCGTGCCGCGCGCCGCGCCCCGACCGATGGCGGCTGAACGTGGGTCCAACGGTCGGCATGGGACCCTTTTCCACACAGCGGTCTCGCTGCCCCACGCCCCGCCGCCCGCCGCTCGTCGGGCAGCCGATGCAGCTCGGCGCGAAGGGCTTCCGCTCGTACCGCGTCAACGACCGTTCGTCGGCAGGGCCGCCGGGCGAGAACTTTGACCGCTCGTCAGTGTGACGAAGTTGGCATGGACATCGAGGACGTCCCGCAGAAGATCCGGGCCATCCTAAGTCCGCCTTTCACTAAGTCGGATGCCAGGCCAACACAATACAAAGAGGTCAGCGCATGAAACGAAGTGTCCCCCCAGCCCTGTTCCTTCGACGCGGGCTCGTGCTCGCGAGCGCCGTGCTGCTGAGCGCCTGCGGCAGCGAAGGCCCGACATCGCTCGCGACCTCCGCCCATGCGCCGGCCGCCGCGTCGGCCGCCGCGGCGGTCGCGGAACCGGCCGTCGCCGGTGTGACCGAGACGGCGCCGCGCGACGTGCCCGCGACCCAGGCCGATGCCGCGCGCTTTCTCGCGAAATCCACGTTCGGCCCGACGCAGGAAGAGATCGACCGGGTGATGAAGGTCGGCTATTCGGCCTGGATCGACCAGCAGTTCGCGAAGACCTCGCCGTCTCATCTCGACGACTACGCCAAGCGCGTCGCCGCCATGCCTGAAGCCGGCACGTTCATCTCGAGCACCTGGCCGCAGAACAGCTTCTGGCGCGCGATGCTGTCGGGCGAGGATGCGCTGCGGCGGCGGGTGGCGTACTCGCTGTCCCAGATCCTCGTGGTGTCGATGCAGAACAGCGACATCGGCCTGCGGATGGGCTCGGCCTACCTCGACGTGCTGACCCGCAACGCGTTCGGCAACTACCGCACGCTTCTGGAGGAGGCGACGCTGTCGCCGGCGATGGGCGTCTACCTGTCGGCGCTCGGCAATCGCAAGGCCGACATGAGCGTCGGCAGGCTCCCCGACGAGAACTACGCCCGCGAGATCATGCAGCTCTTCACCATCGGGCTGTACGAGCTGAACCAGGACGGGACCGTCAAGCTCGACGCCCGGAACGAGCCGATCGAGACCTACGAGATGGCGGACATCGCCGGCCTGTCGCGGGTCTTCACCGGCTTCGGCTGGGCCGGACCCGACACCTCGTCGGCACGCTTCGTGAACCGGGGCGAGCCGCACTCGGAGCGCGACTTCCGGCCCATGCAGGGTTACCCGCAGTTCCACGAGACCGGACCGAAGACCTTCCTCGGCACGACCGTCTCGGCCACGACGCCCGAGGCGAGCCTGAAGGCGGCGCTCGATCACCTGTTCGCCCATCCGAACGTCGGTCCGTTCATCGGCAAGCAGCTCATCCAGCGCATGGTCACCAGCAATCCGAGCCCCGCGTACGTGGGTCGTGTGGCCGCGGCGTTCAATGACAACGGGCAGGGCGTTCGCGGCGATCTGAAGGCGGTTGTCAAGGCGGTGCTGCTCGATCCCGAGGCCAGCACGCCGCCGGTCGACGCGATCGGCTGGAACGGCCGGATGCGCGAGCCGCTGCTGCGGATGACCACGATGCTGCGCGCGCTCGGCGCCAAGTCGTCGACCGGCAACTGGACCTGGAGCGGCACGGAGGATCCGATCGTCTCGATCGGCATGGCCCCGCTGCGCGCGCCGTCGGTGTTCAACTTCTACCGTCCCGGCTACGTGCCGCCGAACACTCGACTCGCGACGAGTGCGCTGGTCGCCCCCGAGCTGCAGATCTTCAACGAGGTCTCGGCGGCCGGGTTCCTGAACACGGTGAAGGCCGTGCTCGACAGCGACGGTGCGGGCAGCGGTGACCCGCGGACGGGCAAGCCGGACATCGCGATCGACTGGTCACCGCTCGTCGCGCTCGCCCGCAACCCCGCGGCGCTCGTCGACAGGACGATCCTGCTGATGGCGCCCGGTCAGGTGCCGACCGCGGTGCGCAACCAGATCGCCGCCGAGGTCGCCAGCGTCGCGATCCCGAGCGGCGCCGACACCGACGCGACCGTGCTCGCCGCCTTGCGCAACCGCGCCCGCCTCGCCGTGCTGCTGCTCGTCGTCACCCCCGAATTCACGGTCCAG
>CAIUGQ010000053.1 GCA_903898725.1 uncultured Burkholderiales bacterium
GCGGCGGCTGCGGCGGCGGCGGCGGCGGCGGCGGCAACGGCGGCGGCGGCAAGGGCCACGGCAAGTAAGGCCGTCGGTTCGACGGCGGACCCGCGCAGCGCGCGGATCTGCCGTTGATGGGCCGGGGGGCGGCGACTGCCGCTCCCCGGCTTCCTTTTTTTCCGGCGAATCGAGCCGCGCCGGGCGGGGCCTGAGCTACTGCCTGCCGGACTCGGTCAGCAGCGCGTTGATCGCCTGCAGCGCGGCGACGGTGAAGTCTCCCGACGAGGCCTTCAGCGCCAGGCTGCCGACCAGGACGTCGTAGCGGGCGCGGAACAGGTCGCGTCGGGCTGCGAAGAGCTGCTGCTGCGCATTGAGCACGTCGATGTTGATCCGTCCGCCGACCCGATAGCCGACCATGTTCGAGTCGAGCGCGATCCGGCTGGATGTCTCCGCGGTCTCGAGGGCTCGCACGCGCTCCAGGTCGCTGCCGAGGGTGAGGAACAGGGCCTCCGCGGTCTGTTCGGCCTGTCGGCGAATGCCCTCGAGCTCCTGCGCCGATCGCTGCTCGAGCGCGATCGCCTCCCGGACCCGCGCGTCGACCGCGCCGGCCGTGTAGAGGGGCATCGACAGCTGCATGCCGAGGGCGAGGTTCGTCGACTGTGTCCCGAGCGTCGATTGCGTCGCGCTGCGGCCATGCTGCGCGCCGCCGACGATGTCCACGACCGGCCGGCCTTCGGAGCGCACGCGGTCGATGTCCCGACGCGAGACTTCGGCGACGAGCTCGGCCTGGCGCACCGCGAGGCTGCGCGCGCGGGCCGCCTTCGACCATGCTTCGGCAGAGTTGGGGGTGGGCGCCTGGAACGTGACGCCCGCCTGAAGGACCGACAGCTCGCGCACCGGCTGTCCGATCAGCCGCGTCAACGCCGCCCGCCGCACCGCGAAGGTGTTGGCCGCAGCCACTTCCTGGGCCTGTCCGAGATCGAGGCGCGCCTGCGCTTCCTGCTGATCGGTGATGGTCGTCGCACCGGCCTCGAACTTGCGCCGGGCGGACTGGTACTGCTCGGTGATCGCCCGATTCTGGGTACGGACCACCCGCAGCGAGTCGAGCGCCTCCAGCACGTCGAAATACGCGCGGGCAACCCGCAGCGCGAGCTCCTGCTCGGCCTGCTCGAGCTGCAGCTCCGCCAGCGTCCACTGCGATCGAGACTGATCGACGATCACCGCATTGGCGGGCCTGTAGAGCGGTGCCACCAGCGTCAGGCCGAAGGCGAGTGGCGTGTACCGACCGGCCGGCTCGCCGTCGTACAGGTTCTGCTGCTGCACGCCGACCTGCGCGGACGCGGACAGCCGGGGCTGCTGCTGTGCCTGGGCCTGCGAGATGCGCTCCCGGCTCGCCTGTACCTGTGCATAGAGCGCCGCGACCCGAGTGTCGGTCGCGAGCGCGCTCCGGTAGGCGGTGATCAGGTCGAGGGCGAACGCGGGCCCGATCGGCATCAAGCTGGCGACGATGACGAGCAGGCGGAATCGCCAGGGCTGGCGTCTCGGCCCTGGCCGGTGCCCAGGTTCGCGTCTCCGACGGGTCGGATCCGGCGCGGTGACGAGGCGTTCGAGGGGGGTCGGAGGCACCGGCCGATTGTAGTCAATGTCTCGTCGTGACGGACTCCACGGCGTGCAGGACCTGCGAAGCGGGTGACGGATGTGCGAAAGGGCAAGGGTGCCGCGGATCGGGATGAATTCGATCACGGGCCGGTCCGGACCCTTCGACTAGGATCGTCGCTCGTATCGCGCGTCCGTGTGCCGCGCCGTGGACTGGAGAAGATCTCGATGTGGCACCCCGGTTTCCGATCCGACGCTCGCTCGACGGCGACCCATGCCGCGCGACCGACGCGCCGCACGCGATGCCGGACGTGACCACACGCAGCGCACCGTCCGCCCGGCGCGCCCGGTCGAGTCGGGTGCGCGCTGTCGGCGAGGCCGCAGCGCCGATGTCCGAGCAAGGACC
>CAIUGQ010000054.1 GCA_903898725.1 uncultured Burkholderiales bacterium
CGCCCGTGCCCTCGGCGGCGACCCGCCCGGTCAGGACCTCGACGGCGGTCGTCGACTCGCCCGCGCGGACGCGGAAGTCCGTGCCGCGGACCGCTGCGGTCGCCACCGGGGTCCGGATCTGCAGCGCGCGCCGGCGGCCCGGCGCCGAGCGCGTCTCGATGCCGCCGCGTTCCACGCCGATCCGTGCCTCGATCGATTCGGTGCCCAGGTACTGGCGCAGGCGCTCGAAGCGCACCGTCGAGGCGGGCGGGATGACGAGCGTGGTGCCGTCGTTCAGCCGCACGACGACCACGCCGTCGGCCCCGGTCTCGAGGCGGCTGCCTTCGCGTCCGATCGCGCCCGCCCGGGCCGGTGCGCCATCGAGGGTCGCGCTGCCGCCGACCGTGCCGAGGGTGGCGTCGGCGGGTTCGCCGCGCATCCAGTCCGGGTCGATGCGCAGCTCCGAGCCGGGCACGAGCCGGGTCGGGTCGGCGATCCGGTTCAGTCGCTGGACGTCGCGCCAGCGCTCGGGCGGCTCGAGCAGGCGCTGGCCGATGCCGATCAGCGTGTCGCCCGCGCCGACCCGGTACACGACGCGCCCGTCCGCCTCGGCGCGCGGCTGCGCGGCCGCGGGCGGCAGCGCGAGCAGTGCGGCGCTCAGCAGCGCGAGGGCACGGTTGACGGCGCTGCCCGAGGCGGGCCGCCGATGCACGACGGGCATGGACGCGCCCGGACGGACGCATGCAGGCGCCATGCCGGAACGGTCCATCGTCGGGGTCGGATCAGGCCGGATCGCCGCAGGGTGCGGATCCGGCGGGCACCGCGCTCGAGAGCAGATGCTCGAGCCGGTAGCCGTAGCTGTAGACAGGGGCGAGCAGGTACTGGCGCTCCGGGCGCAGCCCGAGCTTGGAGCGCACGCGCGAGACGTGAGTGTCCATGGTGCGCGACGGGATCTCGCTGTCGCGGCCCCACACCACTTCGCGGATGTGGCCGCGCGACAGCGGCTTGCCGAGGTTGCGCAGCAGCAGCACCGCCAGCATGAACTCCTTCTGCGTCAGATCGACCGGCGCGCCGTCGACCCAGGCGCGCTGCAGCTTGAGCTCGAACCGGAACCGGTCGTACTCGTAGGTGTCGGGCGTATCCGGCGGGCGCGAGTTGCGCCGCCACAGGGCCCGCAGCCGCGCCTGCAGCTCACCGATGCGGGCCGGCTTCACGACGAAGTCGTCGGCACCGGCCTCGAGGGCCTCGATCACGTCGTGCTCGGCATCGCGGGCGGTGAGGAACAGCACCGGCACGGTCACCGGCACGCGGGTGCGGATCGCGCGGAGCACGTCGAGGCCCGACATGTCGGGCAGGCCCCAGTCGACGATGTAGGCGTCGTAGCTCTCGCGATGGAGCGTCGCGATGAACGAGCGGCCGTCGGCATGTGAGCGGCACGTCCAGCCATTGCGCGCCAACGCGGTGGTGACGCTCGAGGCGAGCGCCACGTCGTCGTCGATGATCGCGATCCGCATGGTCCGGGGGGGTGAGCCTCTGACGCCCACGCTGGGCAACACGCGAGTTTACCTTCCCGACACGCCGTGCATGCCGCGCCTCGCCGCGATTCCCGGCCAGCGTGTGTGAAATGTCGTCAATCTCCGGAACTCGACGCGAGGGCGCTGCCCGACTGCAGCTTGGCCGTATCAGGCGGCCTCGCCGTCGGCCGCGAGGAACAGTCGGTAGGCCGGATGGCTCGTCTCGTCCCAGTGCGGATAGCCGAGCGTCTGCAGGAAGGCCGAGAACGCCGGGCCGTCGGCCGCCGGCACCTGCAGCCCGACCAGGATCCGCGCGTAGTCGGCGCCGTGGTTCCGGTAGTGGAACAGCGAGATGTTCCAGTTCGGGCTCATGCTCGTCAGGAATCGCATCAGCGCGCCCGGTCGCTCGGGGAACTCGAACCGATAGAGGCGCTCGTCGCGGGCGAGCGGCGAATGCCCGCCCACCAGATGGCGGATGTGGAGCTTCGCGAGCTCGTCGTCGGTGAGGTCGAGCGCGGCGAACCCGTGGTCGGCGAAGGCCGCGGCGATCTGGTGGGCCTCGTCGCGCCCGGCCACCTGCACGCCGACGAACACGTGCGCGACGCGGGCGTCGGCGATGCGGTAGTTGAACTCGGTGACGTTGCGCGGCCCGACCAGCTCGCAGAAGCGGCGGAAGCTGCCGCGCTCCTCGGGGATCGTCACCGCGAACACCGCCTCGCGCTGCTCGCCCACCTCGGCGCGCTCGGACACGAACCGCAGCCGGTCGAAGTTCATGTTGGCGCCGCAGGCGATGGCGACGAGCGTGCGCCCGATGACCGGCGAACCGAGGGCGGCCGACTCGCGCTCGATCCACGCCTTCGCACCGGCGATCGCGAGCGCACCGGCTGGCTCGAGGATCGAGCGCGTGTCCTGGAACACGTCCTTGATCGCGGCGCAGGCCGCGTCGGTGTCGACCAGGATCACCTCGTCGAGGAACGCCTGGCAGAGCCGGAACGTCTCCTCGCCCACCTGCTTGACGGCCGTGCCGTCCGAGAACAGTCCGACGTCCTGCAGCGTGATGCGCCGGCCGGCCGCCAGCGATCGCGCCATCGCGTCGGAATCGGTGGTCTGCACACCGATCACCTTCACCTCGGGGCGCAGCTGCTTGACGTAGGTGGCGATGCCGGCGGCCAGTCCGCCGCCGCCGATCGCGACGAAGATCGCATCGATGGGCCCCTGGTGCTGGCGCAGGATCTCCATGCCGACCGTGCCCTGGCCGGCGATGACATCGGGGTCGTCGAACGGATGCACGAAGGTCAGCCCGTCGCGCGCCTGCAGCACGGTCGCATGCGCGAACGCGTCGCTGTACGAGTCGCCATGGAGCACGACCTCGGCCCCGCGCGCCAGCACCGCATCGATCTTGACCCGCGGCGTGGTGACCGGCATCACGATCACCGCGCGGCAGCCGAGACGCTGCGCCGACAGCGCGACCCCTTGCGCATGGTTGCCCGCCGACGCGGCGATGACGCCGCGCGCGAGTTCGTCGGCGCCGAGCCTCACCATCTTGTTGTAGGCACCCCGCAGCTTGAACGAGAACACCGGCTGCAGGTCCTCGCGCTTGAGCAGCACCGTGTTGCCGACGCGGTCCGACAGCCACGAGGCGCGTTCGAGCGGCGTCTCCTGTGCGACGTCGTAGACGCGTGCGTTGAGGATGCGCTTGAGGTATTCGGTGGGCATGACCGCGATTCTACCGACCGCGTCCGGCCGGTCCGATCGGAGGTGTCGGCGGGCCTTACAGGTCCCGTCGGCCAGGCCGGTCGCGGACCACACGGGCGCAGGCGGATCGCGGGGCGGTCCTTGACGCAGATCATGCGGCGTGCGCGGGCCGATCGCGGTTTTTCTTTACACTCGACCGTGTCGCTCGACGCCGTCCTCGCGGAATTCGTCGTGTGACCGATGTCCTGGAGCCGATGGCACGGACATTGCAAGCTCCCGACAACTCCTCTCGAAGACATCAAGGCGCAGTCCATGCGTGCAGTCGATCCGGTTCCTGCCTCGATCCCCCGTTCCGACGGTCCCCTGCGGGCATCGGCGCTGCGTGTCGCATCGGTCGCCGGCGCGCTGGCGATCGTGCTGCAGGGCTGCGGCGGCGGTGGCGGCTCGACGCCGACCTCGACCGTGGTCGCCGGCGTGACGCAGACGACGACGCAGTCGACCACGAGCACGACCCCGGGCACCTGCTCGAAGGCCGTCGGACTGCAGCCGCGCAGCACCGTCCCCGGACTCGGCGAGGGCACGCCGCCGGCCGATGCCCACCTGTACGGCGCGTGGTCGCCGGTGTCCCCCTGGGGGCTGATCCCGCTGCATGCCGCGCTGCTCGCCGACGGGCGCGTGATGTCCTACGGCACCAACAGCAACGGTGTCCAGACCGGGATGTTCATCTACGAGGTGTGGGACCCGAAGGCGGGGCTCGGCACCGACGCGCACCTGACGCTGCCGAACGGCACCGGCACCGACCTGTTCTGCAGCGCGCAGATGCTGCTGCCGCGGGCCGAGGACGACGGGCGCATGTTCCTGTCGGGCGGCGACAACTACGTGCAGGGCAACACGGTCAACACCGGCTCGACCAACACGAACATCTTCGACGCGAAGAACAACACGCTCGTGCGCGGACCCGAGATGTCGCAGCCGCGCTGGTACGGCTCGCCGACGATGCTGCCGTCCGGCGAGATCATGATCCTGGGCGGGCGCGCCGGCGGCGACGGCTTCACGGCCTACGAGGCGCTCCCCGAGGTGCGGGCGGTGGACGGCTCCGGCATCCGCCGGCTGTCGGGCGCCATCTACTCGCCCGAGGACCTGAACTACTGGTACCCGCGCAACTTCGTCGCCCGCGACGGGCGTGTGTTCGGCATCGACGCCGAGCGCAAGATGTTCTTCGTCGACGCCGCGGGCACCGGACGGTTGTCGCCGGCCGGGCTCATGCCCCTGGGCAAGCTCACCGATGCGAACGGTGTCGTCACCGACGTCGACATGGCGGGCAACTTCACGGCCGCGACCGCGCTGTATCAGCCCGGCCGGGTGCTGGTCGCGGGGGGTGACAGCCTGTATGCCGCCGTCGCCGACTTCAGCGGCCCGCTGCCCGTCGTCACCCAGACCGGCACGCTGACCCAGTACCGCCAGCATGCGTTCCTGACCGTGCTGCCCGACGGGAAGGTGCTGATGACCGGCGGCAGCCGCATCGAGAACACGCTGACCGACGTCGTGCTCGAGCCGGACCTGTGGGATCCGGCCACCGGTGCGTTCACGCGCCTGTCGGCCGGCCAGATCCCGCGCCTGTATCACTCGGTCGGGATGCTGCTGCCCGACGGCACGGTGCTGGTCGCCGGCGGCGGTGCGCCCGGCCCGCTCGCGAACACCAACGCCGAGATCTTCTATCCGCCCTACCTGTTCGATCCGGCGGGCGGCTGGGCCGAGCGTCCGCGGCTGCTCGCGGCGCCGCGCGTCGCCGACGTCGGCGCGGCGATGACCGTCGATGTCGAGTCCAAGCGGACGATCACCCGCCTGACGATGATCAAGCACGGCTCGGTCACGCACACGACGAACTTCGAGGGCCGCTTCTTCGATCTGCCGTTCACGACCCAGACGCTGTCGGACCGCACCCGCCTGAGCACGACGCTGCCGCGTGCCTCGACCGAGATGACGCCCGGCTTCTACATGGTGTTCGCGGTGGACGAGCGCGGCACGCCCTCGATCGCCACGACCCTGCGCATCGAGCCCGACACCGCGCCGGTGCTGCATTCGGGCTGGACGCCGATGTCCGGCGGCCTGCTACCGACGATGATCAGCGGCGAGAACGTGCTCGACGCCAAGTGCCCGGCGGGCACCGTGATGGCCGGCGTGAAGGCCATCACCTCGACCACGCCGGACACCGTGCGCGTGATCGGGCGCGCCGAGCCGATGTGCGTCGGCGTCACCGCGGCGGGTCGCTGGTCGGGCACGCCGGCCGCGCTCGGCAAGAGCGTCGGATCGGGCACGCCCTACGTCGGCACGCCCGCCGGTGAAGTGCAGGGCGTCGAGCGGCTGTGCCCCCAGGATTCCGCCGTCGTCGGATTCGGCAGCACGCTGTCGGTCTACGTCTCCTCGATCGACCTGCGCTGCCGGCCGCTGAATGCCAACGGCCGCACGGCGGGCACCACGTCGACGCTGCTCACGCTGGGCAACACCACCGTCAGCGCCGGTCCCGCTCAGCCGACGATGACCTGCGGGCAGGACGTGCCGGCCAACGGCCTCTACGGTCGCGCCCGGACCGCCGCCGGCTCGATGGTCGATGGCCTCGGCCTGTGGTGCGACGCCTCGAAGCAGCCGGCACCGCCGGCGGTCGCGGCGGCGACCTCGGTGAAGATCGCCGACCCGTCACCGACGCCGCCCCCGCCCCCGCCGCCCCCGCCGCCGCCGCCGCCGCCCCCGGTCGAGCCGCCGC
>CAIUGQ010000055.1 GCA_903898725.1 uncultured Burkholderiales bacterium
CGCCGGCGCCGCGGTCGAGCTCACGCTCGAGTGCCTGCTGGTGTCGGGCACCTTCAAGGCGCGCGGCGCGTTCGCGCGGCTGCTCGGTGCGCGCGCGGCCGCGCGCGCGGCCGGCGTCGCGCTGCCCTCGAACGTGGTGGCCGCCTCGGGCGGGAACCACGGCATCGCGGTCGCGCACGCCGCGCGCGCCCTCGGCATGTCGGCCGACGTGTTCGTGCCGCGCACCTCGCCCGCGGCCAAGCTCGCGCGGCTGCGCGCGCTCGGCGCGACGGTGCATGCCGAGGGCGACGAGTACTCGCAGGCCTGGGCGGCGAGCCGCGCGTGGGCGGCCGAGCGCGGCGCGCTCGAGTCGCATGCGTACGACCAGTTCGACACGCTGGCCGGCCAGGGCACGCTCGCCCGCGAATGGCTGCGCCAGTCGCCCGAGCTCGACGTGCTGCTGGTGGCCGTGGGCGGCGGCGGCCTGATCGGCGGCATCGCGGCCTGGCTCGATTCGATCGCCCGCGACGGCGCGCGCGTGCCGCGGCTCGTCGCGGTCGAGTCGACCGGCTGCCCGACGCTGCATGCGGCGCTGGCCGCGGGGCGCATCGTCGAGATCGCGCCGACGGGCCTGGCGGCCGACTCGCTCGGCGCCCGGCGCGCGGGCGAGCTGATGTTCCCGCTCGCGCAGCGCCGGATCGCCGACGCGGTGCTGGTGCCCGACGCCGACATCGCCGCCGCACAGGCGACGCTGTGGCGACAGGTGCGCGTCGCCACCGAGCCGGGCGGCGCGGCCGCGTTCGCCGCGCTCGCCTGCGGCGCGTTCCGGCCCGCCGCCGGCGAGCGCGTCGGCGTGCTGGTGTGCGGCGCGAACGTCGACCTGCACGCGCTCGCCGACGGCATCGATGCGACGCCCTGATCGCCCCCTGATCACCCCCTCATCGCCATCTGATCGCCCCCTGATCGCCCTCCGATCCGCCCCGGGTCGATCCCCCACCGCCCGCCCGCGAGACGCCCCCGCACCATGGACCTCGCCGACTGCTTCCCGGCCTCCTACACCGCCTCGCGCGAGCGCTTCCTCGCCGCCGCGCGCGCGCTCGCGCCCCGGCTCGGCACGACCCTCGACTCGCGCGCGCTCGAGGTGCGCGGGCCGGACGGCGGGACCCTCGCGCTCGATCTGGCGCTGTTCGGTGCGCGCCGCCCGACCCACGCGCTGGTCGTCTCCAGCGGCACGCACGGCGTCGAGGGCTACGCCGGTGCCGCGATCCAGCACCATGTGCTCGCCGAGCTGCTGCCCCGGCTGCGACTGGCCGAGGGCACCGCCGTCGTGCTGCTGCACGCCCTCAATCCCTACGGCTTCGCCTGGGGGCGCCGGGTCAACGAGTCGAACGTCGACCTGAACCGCAATGCGCTGGAGCACTTCGACGCGTCGCTGTGCGACCCCGACTACGAGCGCCTGTTCGACGCCCTGAACCCGCCCGACCTGGACCCCGCCGCCGAGGCGCTGCGCTGGGGCCGCGTCGACGCCTTCGTCGCCGAGCACGGCGAGCGCCGCTACCAGCAGGTCGCGATGGGCGGGCAGTACCGCCATCCGCAGGGCGTGCAGTACGGCGGTGCCGGTCGCGAGGCGTCGGTCCGCCACCTGCTGGCCCTGGTGACCGAGCACCTGGCGAACGCCCGCAGCGTGCGCTGGCTGGACGTGCACACCGGGCTGGGCGCCTCGGGCGACTGCGAGGTGGTGACCGGTGCATCGCCGGACAGCGACTGCTACCGCTTCTCGACCGAGGTCTGGCCCGGCTGGATCCGCTCGGCAGCCTCCGGCGAGTCGCTGGCGACGCCGCTGCACGGCCTGCTCGACCGCGGCATCGAGGCCGCGCTGCCGTCCGGATGCCGCTTCGCGTTCGGCTTCCCGGAGTTCGGCACCTACGAACCGATGCGGATGATCCGCGCGATCCGCACCGACAACTGGCTGCACGCCCACGGCGATCGCGACGACGCGACCGGCCGCGCCATCCGGGCGGAGATGCTGGAGGTGTTCGCGCCGGCCAGCCACGACTGGCGCCGACGGGTCGTGGCGACCGGCGCCTCGCTGGTCGGGCAGGCGCTGGCCGGGCTGCCCGGCGCGACCCTCCCGCCGCCCTGAGCCGGGCGGTCCGGGCCCCCCCGCCCGGACACCGCGCTGCGCGCCGGTCGGAGGAGGCCCCGAATCGCCCGCCCCCGGAACAGCCCGGGTCCCCACCCGGGTTGCGGGCTCTTCGAACGGTGACACAATGAGGGACACCACGCAGACCGTCGTCCGTCCGCCCGAATCGCCCGTCCGGAGCGTATCGGGCGTGCAGCATTGCCGCGACGGGCATAGGATGATGACGACCACTTCGCCGCGGCGCCCCCGGCCCGGCACGACTCCCGGATAGCCCATGGCCGATCTGTCCCCCTCTCAGCGCACCGCAGGCACGGGCCGCATCCTGATGACGGCCGGCGCGCTGGTCGCGCTCGAGGCGATGTGGCAGGGCTCCGTGGCACGCACCCTGATCGCCAGCGGCCTGCTGGCCGCCGGCGGCGGTCTGCTGTTCTTCGCCAAGCGCGCCGACTGAGTCCGCGGCCTCCGGCGCCCCGCCGCACCCGAGGCCCGCCCGCGCCGCCCCCCTCCGAGACGCACCCCCGATGGACTTCGAGGCGATCCGGGTCGACGGCTTTCCGATCGACGACGAGCTGACCGACGCCGGCAACGTCGGCCCCGACCTGTCGGCCGCGATGCACGTCTACCTGGCCACGCCACGCGCGCTGGTCTGGCGCAACCCCTCGCCCGACTGGAAGCTCTTCGTGCTGCTGCTGCCGCTGGCCTCGCGGCTGTCGCTGATGGCGAACCCGATCTTCTCGCAGCTGGTGCGCGACTGGGGCCACACCATCCGCTTCGTCGGCGTCGACCGCGACCAGTGCGTGCACGACTTCCGCAGCCTGCTCACCGACGCCACGCTGCGCCGCCTGGTCGACGCGCTCGCGCGCTGGCTGCACGACAGCGGTCCGCGCGACGGCCTGCCGGCCCGGGCCGCGGAGGCCGCGACGCTCGACGTGCTGTTCGCCGCGCTCGGCGACGCGATGCTGACCATCCTCGAGGCGCGCCGCGACGACTGGGGCCGGCACCTCGCGCGCGAGCACCGGCTCGAGCCCGGCGAGCCCGGCTCGCTGTTCGACCGGGCCTCGCGCTATCCCGACTTCCTCGCTCAGCTGCATCACGCGCTGCGCCACGAACTGCTCGACGTCGCCACCTACGGCCGCGTCCTGCGCTCGATCGACCTGCGCGAGGCCGCGGCCGAGCAGCGCGCCGCCGCGATGATCGAGGGCACGCTCGAGCCGGTGACGCTGGTCAAGCTCGGCCGCACGCGTGCCGGGCGCCATCTGGGCTGCTACAACTGGCTGCTGACCAACCCGCGCCATGCGGCGCAGCGCGCCTACGTGCTCGGTCGACTGCCGCTCTTCGCGCAGTGCTTCGCCGACACGCTGATCGACGCCACGCCGCGCCGCCGCACCGGACTGGTCGCCGCGGCCGAGCACGACGCCCGCGCCGCGCTGCTGCCGGACGATGCCCGCTTCGCGCTTCGCCAGGCGATCGACTCGGGTCAGGACCGCTGGGTGATCGAGGCGCTCGCCACGCACTTCGGGGTGCAGCACAACGTGCTGCGCGCGCTGTGGCGCCACTGTCCGGTCGCGCTGCAGGCGCCGCCCACCTGGCACCTCAAGCAGATCCTGCTGCGCCTGAACGAGCTGCCCGAGCGCGTCTGGCCGCGCGACGACGCGGGCTGGCTGCAGCTCGCGAGCCGCTCGGTGCCGGCCGCCGCCGGCTGAGCGCGGCGCCTCTCAGCCGGTCCGCGCCGCGGCGGGCCTCGGCGCGAGGCTCGTCCACACGATCGCCCCGACCACCAGCACGCCGCCGGCGACCTGCACCGGGCCGATCCGCTGCCCGAGCAGCACCCAGGCGAGCGCCATCGAGGCGATCGGCTCGAGGTTCATCGCCGGTGCCGAGTTCACCGCGCCCAGCCGGGGCATGACGATGAAGAGCGACGTGAACGCCGTGCCGTAGAGCACGGTCAGCAGCGCCACGCCGGTCCAGCCCGGCAGGTCCCGGGGCCAGGCGAAGCCGTCGATCGCCATGCC
>CAIUGQ010000056.1 GCA_903898725.1 uncultured Burkholderiales bacterium
AACCGACCGCAGGCGAGTTCGGCGCGCTGCTGCTCGAGATGCAGCGCATCAAGACCTGCGCGCCCCTGCACAACGTCGCGCTGCGCCGGCGCGAGACCACCTGTTTCCTGCGCGCGGACACTCCCGGTCGCGCCCCGCGCATCGTGCCGCTCGCCGACCTCGCGCAGGGCGATCCGCTGTCCGAGGCCGGACTGGCCGGACCGTTCTCGAGCCGCGCGGGTGCGCGGGCCGCGCTCGCGGCGCTCGGCCGCGAGCACCGCCTGTGCGACCGTGCCCTCGGCCTCTGGGCCCGCGAAGGCGCCTGCTTCTCGCGCCAGGTGCGGCGCTGCGACGGCCTGTGCACCGGCGACGAATCCGCCGAGTCGCACCACGCGCGCCTGCTCGAGGCGCTCGCGCCGCTGCGGTTTCCCGAGTGGCCGTTCGCCGCTGCGGTCGCCCTCGTCGAGCGCGATGCCGAGTCGGGCCGCGTCGATCGCCTGCGCTTCGACCGCTGGCGCGCGCTCGGTCCCGAAGGCGAGACGCCCTTCGATCCCGACGTCTTCAAGCTGCTCCGCCGTCGCATCGCGCGGACACCGCAGGCCTTCGAGCCGATCCCGCACTGACGGGCTGCCGCCTGCGGCCGCCCCGCGTCGCGACCGCTCACCGCGCGGGCCCGGCCCGATGCCGCAATGCAGCACCGATGCCGGCATCACCGAAGTCCAAGGATTCTCTTGCAGACCCTCGGAAAGCCCGTGCTAGATTACGCGCCCGGAGACACGGACGACCCACGAGAGAGCAACTTGCAGTTCCTCCAACTGGTCATCAGCGGTATTGCGCAGGGCTGCATCTACGGCCTCATCGCGCTGGGCTTCGTGCTCATCTACAAGGCGACCGAGACGGTCAGCTTCGTGCAGGGCGACCTCATGATGCTGGGCGCGTTCGGCGGCCTCGCGGCCATGACGATGCTGAACTTCCCGTTCTGGCTCGCCATCCTGTCCGCCATCGCCGCGATGGGCCTGTTCGGCCTGATCGTCGAGCGGCTCGTCATCCGCCCGATCCTCGGTCAGCCGCAGTTCACGATCGTGATGCTCACCATCGGCATCGGCTACATCGTCCGCGGCCTCATCACCATGGTGCCGGGCATCGGCACCGAGACCCACACGCTGCCCGTGCCCTACCAGGACGTCGTGCTCAACGTCGGCGGCCTGCTGCTGTCGGTCGAGCAGGTGGTCGTGATCGGCTCCACCGCCCTGCTCTGCGCGATCCTGTACGCGGTCTTCCGATACTCGACGGTCGGCATCGCGATGCAGGCCTCGTCGCAGAACCAGCTCGCCGCGTACTACATGGGCATCCCGGTCAAGCGCCTGAACGGCCTCGTGTGGGCGCTTGCCGCAGCGGTCGCTGCGGTCGCCGGCCTGCTGCTCGCCCCGATCACCTTCGTGCACGTCAACATGGGCTTCATCGGCCTGAAGGCGTTCCCGGCGGCCGTCGTCGGCGGCTTCGGCAGCCTGCCCGGCGCGATCGTCGGCGGACTGATCATCGGTGTGGTCGAGTCGCTCGCGGGCTTCTACCTGCCCACCGGGTTCAAGGACATCGCGCCCTACATCGTGGTGCTGGCGATGCTGTGGTTCAAGCCGAACGGCCTGTTCGGCGAGAAGCTCCGGAAGAAGGTCTGAACGATGCGCTTCCTGTTCAAGACCTCGTACGCCGACGACGTCGCGCTCGCCAAGCATGGCGGCCAGCGGTTCTGGTACGGGGCGCTGATGGCCGCGCTCGTGGTCGCCCCGTGGCTGCTGCCCGAGTACTGGCTCGCCCAGCTCTCGTTCGTGCTGATCTACGCCATCGTCGGCCTGGGCCTGATGCTGCTCGCCGGCTTCACCGGCCAGGTGTCGATCGGACACGCCGCGTTCCTGGGCGTCGGCGCCTACACGCAGGCCTACCTGACCAACCACGGCTGGCCGTTCCCGCTGGCGCTGGTCGCCGCGATGGTGCTGTCGGCCGCCACCGGCGTGGTGGTCGGCGTGCCGGCGCTGCGCGTCAAGGGCATCTACCTCGGCATCGCGACGCTCGCCTTCGGCTTCATCGTCGAGGAGGTGTTCGCACGCTGGGAGAGCGTCACCGGCGGCAACGCCGGCCTGCACGTCAAGGCGCCGGACCTCTTCGGCTGGAAGCTCGACGACGACGCCTCGTTCTACTACCTGTGCCTGGTCCTGTGCGTGGTCGTCACGCTGGGCGTGCTGAACCTGCTCCGATCCCCGACGGGCCGCGCCTTCGTCGCCATCCGCGACTCCGAGATCTCGGCGCAGAGCATGGGCATCAACCTGGCCTACTACAAGGGCCTGTCCTTCGCGATCTCGGCGGCGCTCGCCGGCGTCGCGGGCGCGCTCTACGCGCACAAGCTGCGCTTCCTGTCGCCCGACCAGTTCAGCCTGGTGCAGTCCGTCGACCTGCTGCTGCTGGTCGTGGTGGGCGGCCTGGGCTTCGTGCACGGCGCGTTCCTCGGCGCCATCTTCCTGATCACCATGCCGCAGCTCATCGCCATCGGCAAGGACTGGCTGCCCGAGTCGATCGGCCAGGCGGCCGGCCTGCAGGCCGTCGTCTACGGTGTCGTGCTGGTGGCCTTCGTGCTCTTCGAACCGATGGGCCTGTACGGCCGATGGCTGAAGGTGCGCACCTGGTTCCAGCTCTTCCCCTTCTACCGCAAGGGCATGTTCAAGCGGCAGAAGGCCTTCGCCAAGTCGGACCGCCTGAAATGAGCGACACCCCGCTGCTCTCGGCCCGCGACCTGCAGGTGCGCTTCGGTGGCGTGCTCGCGGTCAACAAGGTCAGCTTCGATGTCGGCCGCGGTGAGGTCTTCACGATCATCGGGCCGAACGGTGCCGGCAAGACCACCGTCTTCAACCTGATCAGCCGCATCTACACGCCCACCGCCGGCACCATCGACTTCGAGGGACACCGCCTCTCGGACGTGCCGCCGCACCGGGTGGCCGAGCTGGGCATCGCGCGCACCTTCCAGAACATCGAGCTGTTCGAGTACGCGACGGTGCTGCAGAACATGCTGATCGGCCACCACGTGCACCGCAAGACCGGCTTCTGGAGCGAGCTGCTGTTCACGCCCGCCGCGCGCCGCGCCGAATGCGAGGCGCGCGAAGAGGCCGAGCGCGTCATCGACTTCCTCGGCCTGCAGCATCACCGCGACTCGCTGGTCGCGGGCCTGCCCTACGGCGTGCGCAAGGTCGTGGAGCTGGCGCGCGCGCTGTGCACCAAGCCCAAGCTGCTGCTGCTGGACGAGCCGTCCTCGGGCCTGAACGTCGAGGAGACCGACGACATGGCCTTCTGGATCCAGGACATCAAGCACGACCTCGGCATCACCGTGCTGATGGTCGAGCACGACATGACGCTGGTCTCCCGCGTGTCCGATCGCGTGCTGGCGATGGCGCAGGGCGAGCCGCTCGCCATCGGCACGCCGCGCGAGGTCCAGTCCGACCCTCGCGTCATCGAGGCCTATCTCGGCGCGGTCGAGGACATGTCCTTCCTGCGCCGGACCGAGCCCTTCGTGAGGACGCGCCCATGAGCACCGACGCGCCGATCCTCAAGCTCGCCAACGTCGAGAGCGCCTACGGCCCGATCCGCGCGATCCGCGGGGTCAGCCTCGAGGTCGCCCGGGGCGAGATCGCCACCGTGCTGGGCTCCAACGGGGCCGGCAAGACCACCATCCTCAAGACCATCAGCGGGATCATCGACCCGCGCCGCGGCTCGGTCGAGTTCAAGGGCGAGGCGATCACCGCCCGCGACCCCGCCACCATCGTGCAGCGAGGCCTGTCGCACGTGCCCGAGGGCCGCGAGGTGTTCCCGCTGCTGTCGGTGCGCGACAACCTGCTGATGGGCGCCTACACCCGGCGCGACCGCGACCAGGTCGCCCGCGACATCGAGACCGTCTACGGCTACTTCCCGATCCTCAAGGAGCGTGCCGCGCAGGATGCCGGCCTGCTCTCGGGCGGCCAGCAGCAGATGCTCGCGATCTCGCGCGCCATCATGGCCGCCCCCGAACTGATCCTGCTCGACGAGCCCAGCCTCGGCCTGTCGCCGCGGCTCACGAAGGAGATCTTCGAGATCGTCGTGCGCATCAACCGCGAGCGCGGCACCTCGATGCTGCTGGTCGAGCAGAACGCGAACATGGCGCTGAATGCCGCCGACTTCGGCTACGTGCTGGAGAACGGCCGGATCGTCATGGAGGACACCTGTGCCGCCTTGCGCGAGAAGGACGACATCAAGGAGTTCTACCTCGGCATGAAGGAAGAAGGCGCCCGCGGCGAGCGCCGCTGGAAGAAGAAGAAGACCTGGCGATGAGCAACCTCTGGGATCTCTCCTCGATCGAGCCCGGTCCGGAGCTGGCCATCGCCGGCGACACCATCCACCGGATCTTCTGGAACGGCGTCGCCGAGCGCGGCCCGCGCACGCTGATGCGCGAGAAGGACCTCGGCATCTGGCGCAGCTGGACCTGGACTCAATGCGGCGAAGCGGTGCGTGAGATCGCGATGGGCCTGGTCGCGCTCGGCATGCAGCCTGGCGAGACCGCTTCCATCCTCGCGAACACCCGCGTCGAATGGGTGCTCGCCGACATCGCCGTGCTGAGTGCCGGCGGCGTCTCCAACGGCATCTACCCGACCGACTCCGCCAGCCAGGTCCAGTACCTCTCCGAAGACTCCCGCACCGTCGTGCTGTTCGTCGAGGATGACGAGCAGCTCGACAAGGCGATCGAGGCGCGCGAGCACCTGCCGCTGCTGCGCCGGATCGTCGTGATGGACATGGACGGGCTGCGCGACCTGTCCGACCCGGGCGTGATGAGCCTGTCCGCGCTGCGCGACCTCGGCCGCCAGCACGATGCGTCGAACCCGGGCCTCTTCGAGCAGCGCCTCGAGTCCCGCGGCCCCGAGGATCTCGCCATCCTCATCTACACCTCGGGCACCACTGGCCGACCCAAGGGCGCGATGCACTCGCACCACGGCCTGGTCTACACCGTGCGCGGCTACAACCGCATCGCCCGCGGCGACCACACCGACGAGCGGATGTGCTTCCTGCCGCTGTGCCACGTCGCCGAACGGCTGGGCGGCGCCTTCATCGGGATCTACAGCGGCACGGTGCTCAACTTCGTCGAGAACCCCGAGACCGTCCCCGAGAACGTCCGCGAGATCGCGCCCACGCTGTTCACCGCCGTGCCGCGCATCTGGGAGAAGTTCTACTCGGCGGTGATGATCGGCGTGGCGGAGTCCGGCAAGGTGCAGCAGGCCGCCTACGCCTGGTCGATCGGCGTCGGCCGCTCGATCGCCGACGCGGTCATCGAGGGCCGTCCGGTGAGCGGGCTGCAGAAGCTCAAGTTCCGCATCGCCCGCCTGATCGCGCTCGACAACGTGCGCAAGCTGATCGGCATCCACCGCGCCCGCTACCTGCTGACCGGCGCCGCCCCGATCTCGCCGGAGCTGGTGCGCTGGTACATGTCGCTCGGCCTGCCGATGCTCGAGGTCTGGGGCCAGACCGAATCCTGCGGTGCGTCCACCTGGATGCCCTGGGACCGCATCCGTCCCGGCTCGATCGGCACCGCGTGCTACTTCAACGAGGTCAAGGTCGACGAGACCACCGGCGAGCTGCTGATCCGCGGCCCGAACGTCTTCATGGGCTACCTGAACCAGCCCGAGAAGACCGCCGAGACCATCGATGCCGAGGGCTGGCTGCACACCGGCGACGTCGGCACCGTCGATGCCGACGGCTTCTTCCGGATCACCGACCGGATGAAGGACATCATCATCACCGCAGGCGGCAAGAACATCACGCCCAGCGAGTTCGAGAACGAGCTGAAGTTCTCGCCCTACGTGACCGATGCGGTGCTGATCGGCGACAAGAAGCCGTTCCTCACCGTGCTGGTGATGATCGACCAGGAGAACGTCGAGCGCTTCGCGCAGG
>CAIUGQ010000057.1 GCA_903898725.1 uncultured Burkholderiales bacterium
AGCGTCCCGCTGCGGGTGGCGACGGTGGTGAACGCGAGGTAGGGGTTGGCGGTGATCGCCGGATGGAATTCGGCGCGGAACACCTCGGCACCATCGTAGCGGCAGGTGAAGGTGTGCACGATGTTGCGCGAGACCAGCCGTCCGTCCGCACCGGGGCGCAGGCCCGTCTCCATGGGATGCGCCGCCATCGCGGTGATCTCGATCACCTCGCCCCTGCGGGCCCGTGGCGGCACCCTGACCAGCGCGCCCGGCGTCATCCGCCGCCCTCGGTCTCGATGCAGGCGGCCAGCGTGACGATCACGTCGACCGAATGCTGGCGGAAGCTGCCATCGGAGAGCTCCGCCACCGCGACGATGCGCTGCGAATCGGCCATCCGCATCCGGGTGCCGACCCGGGCTGTCCCGCTGCGCGGGCCGAGCCGGAACACCGCGACCTGCGGCTGCGGGTTCTTCTCGTTGAAGACCGCGATCCGGCGCACGTGGGCGGCCTCGGTCATCGGACTGTCGACGGTCACGAGCACCGGGACCGAGTTGCCGTTCTCGACCAGTCCGGGGACCTCGAGGCGCATGCCGCCCTCGCGCGGCTCGGCCCCGCCGGTGAACGCCGCGATTGCCGCGCGCAGCGCGGCCGGGGTCGCGCCCGCCGGCGGCAGCAGGGCGAGCGAGGCGAGCGAGGCGATGGCGCGCAGCGCCCCGCGGCGTGCCCGTCGCGGCGATCGTGGCGCACTCATCGTGTGCCCTGCGGCGCCGTCGACGAGATCGAGGGCGCGTCACGCAGCGTCACGAGGAACGCCACCACGTCCTCCACCTGCTGCGCATCGAGGATCGGCCGCCCGCGCACCGCGGGCGCGACGCGCTCGAGCCCGTCGCTGCGATGGTAGGCAGGCATGATCGAGGTGGGGTCGAGGCGTCGCCCGTCGACGATGCGAAGCCTGAGCTGCCCTTCGGACCAGCGGCTGCCGGTGCCGGCCAGGTCGGGGGCGAGGTCGCCCTGGAAGCGCACCTCGGGAAACGGCCCGGTGTGGCAGGGCAGGCACAGGCCGCGCGTGCGGTCCGCCACGATCGCGCGGCCGCGGACCGCGTCGCCGCGCAGCCCGTCGAGCGGCGCGTCGATCGAGGCGCCCGCCGCATGGGCGCCCGCCGCCGCGGACAGCAGCGCCAGCGCGAACCCAGCGGCGGACAGGCCCTGCACGCTGCGCGAGCCTCAGGCGCGCTTGAGGTCGGTGTGCCTGAGCGGCAGCTGCCGCACCCGCCGGCCGGTCGCCGCGAACACCGCGTTGAGGACGGCGGGTGCCGCCACGGCGATGGTCGGTTCGCCGACCCCGCCCCAGAATCCGCCGGAGGGCATCACGATCGTCTCGACCTTCGGCATGTCGGCCAGCCTCAGCACCTCGTAGGTGTTGAAGTTCTCCTGCTCGATGCGCCCGTCCTTGACCGTGCACTCGCCATACAGGCAGGCCGACAGTCCGTACGCGAACGAGCCCTCGACCTGTGCCGCGATCTGCTGCGGATTGACCGCATGCCCGCTGTCGGTGGCGGCGACGATCCGATGGATCTTCAGTGCGCCCTCCTTGGACACCGACACCTCGGCGACCGCCGCGGTATAGCTGCCGAAGCCCATGTGCTGGGCCAGGCCCCGGAAGACGCCCGGGGCCGCGGCCTTGCCCCAGCCCGCGCGTTCGGCTGCGGCGTTGAGCACCGCGAGGTGCTTCGGGTGCTTCTGCATGTGCCGGCGGCGGAACTCGAGCGGATCGACGCCCGCGGCGTGCGCGAGCTCGTCCATGAAGCACTCGAGGTAGATGGCGTTCTGGTTGTGGTTGACCCCCCGCCAGAACCCCGGCGGCACGTGCGGGTTGCGCATCGCATGGTCGACCAGCAGGTTGGGCACGTCGTAGCCGAAGCTGCCGTCGCCGCTCGCCGACAGGCCCTGGAAGGTGACCGGATCGCGGCCGTCCTGCAGGTTCTGCGGGGCGACGCCGGCGAGGATCGACTGCCCGGAGATCCGCAGGTGGAGCGCGGTCATGCGGCCCGAGGCATCGAGCCCGCCGACCAGCTTCGCCTGGGTGACCGGGTGATAGCGGCCGTGCGTCATGTCCTCTTCTCGCGACCACATCAGCTTGACCGGGATGCCTGGCATCGCGCGGGCGATGGCGACCGCCTGCGGGACCCAGTCCTGGTGGCCGCGCCGACCGAAGCCGCCACCGAGGTGCAGCTTGTAGACCTCGCACTTGGCGATCGGCAGGCCCGAGGCGGCCGCCGTGGCCGCGAGCGAGGCCTCGCCGTTCTGCGTCGGGGTCCAGACCTCGCAGCGATCCGGCGTCCAGCGCGCGGTCGCGTTCATCGGCTCCATCGTTGCGTGGTTCTGGAACGGGTAGCCGTAGACCGCCTCCACGCGTCGGGTGGCAGCGGCCAACCCAGCCTTGACGTCGCCCGCACGGTTGCCGACATACGCCTCGGGCGCATCCAGACCGGCGCGCAGCGTGGCGGCGATGGTCTCGCTGGACACCTTGGCGTTCGCGCCGGCGTCCCACTCGATCGGCAGCGCGTCGAGCGCGACCTTGGCCTGCCACCAGGTGTCGGCGACCACCGCGACCGCGTCGTCGCCGACCTGCAGCACGCGGCGCACGCCGGCCATGCGCTCGACCTTGGCGGCGTCGAACTTTGCGACCTTGCCGCCGAACACCGGGCAGGCCCGGATCGCGGCGTTCAGCATGCCGGGGAGCTTCAGGTCGGCCCCGTAGATCTGGCTGCCGTCGAGCTTTGGCGCGGTGTCGAGCCGCTTGAGCGGCTTGCCGGCGATCTTCCAGTCCTTCGGATCCTTGAGCGGCGGGCTCTCCGGCACCGGCAGCTTCGCGGCCGCGGCGGCCACCTGTCCGTAGGTGGTGCTGCGCCCGCTCGCCGCATGGGTGATCGTGCCCCGGTCGGCACGGCACTCGGCGGCCGGCACGCTCCAGCCCTGTGCGGCGGCCTGCACGAGCATCGTCCGGGCGGCTGCGCCGCCCTGCCGGACATACTCCTGCGACTCGCGGATGCCGCGGCTGCCGCCGGTCGACATGTTGCGCCACACCCGGTTGCGCGCGAGGTTCTGGCCCGGCGTCGGGTACTCGGTCGTGACACGGGCCCAGTCGCACTCGAGTTCCTCGGCCACGAGCTGCGCGAGCCCGGTCAGGGTCCCCTGACCCATCTCGGACCGTGCGATGCGCACGACGACGGTGTCGTCGGGCTTCACGACGACCCAGGCATTGACCTCGGGCGTCGCGGACTGTGCGTGCGCCTCGTCGCCGAACGGCAGCGACAGGCCGAGCGACAGGCCGCCGAAGGCGGCGGCCGAGCCGACGACGAAACGGCGCCGCGCCGGCGCCTCGGGGGTGAGCGGATGGGCTGCCATGGGTGCGGGTCCCTCAGGCCTTCGGGGTGCCGCCGTCGGCGGCGACGTGGATCGCCGCGCGGACGCGGTTGTAGGTGCCGCAGCGGCAGATGTTCGTCATCGCGTCGTCGATCTCGGCATCCGTCGGCCTGGGCTTCTCCTTGAGGAGCGCGGCGGCCGCCATGATCATGCCCGACTGGCAGTAGCCGCACTGCGGCACGTCCAGCGCAAGCCAGGCCTTCTGCACGGGGTGGCTGGCACCGGTCGACAGGCCCTCGATCGTGGTGACCTTCTGCGCGGGCTTCAGTGCCGACAGCGGCATCACGCAGCTGCGCACCGCGGCGCCGTCGATGTGCACCGTGCAGGCGCCGCACTGGGCGACGCCGCAGCCGTACTTCGTGCCGGTGAGTCCGAGCTGCTCGCGCAGGACCCAGAGCAGCGGCGTGTTCGGATCGGCCTGGACCTCCAGGTCGCGCCCGTTGACGTTCAGCGTCGGCATCGTCCTTCCTCTCGGGGTGATGACCTCACCTTACCTGCGACCGCCTTCACGACACCAGCATGAGGTCGGGTTTTCGGGACGTCGGTGGGCCGATTCTGTCCAACCGACGACCCGTTGCGCCCCCGAACTGTCTAGAACACTTGACAACCCTATCTGTAAGTTGACAATGACAGGCGCGGCACCCTCGTGCGGGAACAGCACGAACCTTGCAACAACCTTCTAGGAGTTCGCACCATGTCCGATCCGACAGCGTCCGATCCGAACCGGGTCTGGCCGACCGGCCTGACGGAACCCGAAGCACAGGAGCTGCATCGGCACCTGATCCAGGGCACCCAGATCTTCGGCGTCATCGCGGCGTTCGCGCATCTGCTGGCCTACATCTACTCGCCTTGGCTCAAGTAGCCCTCAGGAGCTCACGATGATCTACGGAAAGATGTGGCTGCATGTGAAACCCGGCGTCGGGATTCCCGTGTTCCTCGGCGCGGTCGCGATCAGCTCGTTCGCGGTCCACGTTGCCCTGGTGACGAACACCACCTGGGTCAAGCGCTTCCTGAACGGCCCCACCGCCACGAAAGCGGCGATGGTCGAGCAGGCACCGCTCGCGACGGTCCCGGAACCGGGTACCACCGTGCTGGCGGCGGCTTCGCCTCAGGCGTCGAAGTAGCGAGACGCACCGCTCGCGAAGCGACTCGCGGGTGGGATCGACGATCCCACCCGCATTCGCGGCGCGACCTGCTGCCAACCTCGCGGCGCCCGTATCGCACTGCTGACGTGTCCTGTGGACGCGCCTCCCGTCGATTCACCGTGACCGAGCGCCCTTCCTCGCGCCCCATGTCGATCCGCCGACCGTTCGCCGTCCCGCCCTGCATCACCGCCTCTCGTGCGGTCGAACCGGCCGCGTCGCCGACGCCTCGATCCGCCGACCGGAGGACGATGTCTTGAACGAATTCGCCCGGCACTTCATGCGCGGCTGGGTCGGACTCGGCACCCGCTTCCTGCCGTTCGCCGACGCGGCGAGCCCCGAACTCCCGCTCTCGCGCCTGCTTCGCCTCGCGCTCTTCCAGGTCTCCGTCGGCATGGCGCTCGTGCTGCTGGTGGGCACGCTGAACCGCGTGATGATCGTCGAGCTCCAGGTGCCCGCCTCGCTGGTCGCGGTCATGATCTCCCTGCCGGTCCTGTACGCGCCGTTTCGCGCGCTGATCGGTCACCGCTCCGACCACCACCGCTCCGAGCTCGGATGGCGCCGCGTCCCGTACATCTGGATGGGGACGCTGCTGCAGTTCGGCGGGCTGGCGATCATGCCGTTCGCCCTGCTCGTGCTCGGCGGGCGCGGTGATGCCACGTCATGGCCGGCCTGGATCGGGCCGCTCGCCGCCGGCGGTGCGTTCCTGCTGGTCGGTGCCGGGCTCCACACCGTGCAGACCGCGGGCCTCGCGCTCGCCACCGACCTGTCGCCGGTCGAGTCGCATCCGAAGGTGGTCGGCCTGATGTACGTGATGCTGCTGAGCGGCAGCATCGCGAGTGCGGTGGTGTTCGGGTCCCTGCTCGCCGACTTCAGCCCGGGCCGACTCATCCAGCTGATTCAGGCGTCGGCAGTCGCGACGCTGGTGCTCAACACGACCGCCCTCTGGAAGCAGGAGACGCGTCGGCCGGCTCGAGGCGCACGGCGCGCCGAGCCGCCCGGCTTCGGCGAGGCCTGGCGGACCTACTCGCAGCTCCCGGGCGCACGTCGCAGGCTGCTGGCGATCGGACTCGGCACGATGGCCTTCGGCATGCAGGACGTGCTGCTCGAACCCTACGGCGGGCAGGTCCTCGGCATGACGGTCGGCGCCACCACGACGCTCACCGCCTCCCTGGCCTTCGGCGGACTGTGCGGCTTCAGCGTCGCGTCCTGGGTGTTGGGTCGCGGTGCGGACCCGTACCGGATGTCGATCGCGGGCGCCCTCGTCGGCATCCCTGCGTTCGCGCTGGTGATCGCGTCGCCGGCCCTCGGTTCGGTGGGTGCGTTCGTGCTCGGCGTGCTCGGCATCGGCCTGGGCGGCGGCCTCTTCGGGCACGGCACGCTGACCGCGACGATGAACCATGCGCCCCCCGACCAGGCCGGTCTGGCCCTCGGCATCTGGGGGGCCGTCCAGGCCACGACCGCGGGCCTCGCGGTCGCGCTCGGCGGCGTGCTGAGCGACACGGTCGGTGCCCTCGCCGCTCGCGGCGTGCTGGGTGAGTCGCTCGCCGCTCGGACCACCGGGTATTCGACCGTCTACGGGCTCGAGATCGTGCTGCTGGCGGTCACCATCGTGCTGATGGCCACGCTCGCGCGCAGGCCCCCTCCGCACGCCGGCCGCGTCGTTCCGGTCCGATGAATCCGCTCGCCCTGTCCCCGAACCGCAGCGGCCCCGCCGGGTCCGTGCGCGGGATCGTCCGCAGTCCCATGCCTGCCGTCCCGGCGGGCGCCTAGGAGTTCACCGTGCCCCTCAGCTTCTGGCTCTTCATCGCACTCATGGTCATCGTCGCGTTCGGCGTGATCAACAACTACTACTGGCGCAATGTCCGCGAGGAGCACCACTACCGAGTGCGCAAGTGGAAGGAGCGCGGCACCCAGCAGCCCTCCTGAGGCGCTGCGGTCCGCTGCCCGCGCCGTGGCGCGGGACGCGGAGCGCTCAGCCCTTGTTCGCCCCGGCCGCCCCCCGCGGCCTGAGCAGCCACTGCACGGCCGCGCCGAGCAGCAGCGCCGAGAACGCGGCACAGTTCAGTGCCGCGACCAGCCCCATCAGCACACCCCCCACCTCGACGCCGAAGCCCCAGCCCCACACGGCGCCGAAGAGGGCGGCAGCGGCCTGGACGGCCCAGACCACGTATTGGCGGATCGGTCGTTCGTTGCGTGCGTCGGTCATGGTGTGGGGGGCATGGGGCCCTTCGGATGGGACCAGGCCCGTCGAGATGCAGCGTAGCAGCGCCCTCGCACCTTGTCGCGCCGAGGGCGCCCAACGCGGATCGCATCGCGTCGGCACGGATCACGGCCTGCCGATCGGTGGCGCGCGGTTCCCGAGGCAACGCAGAACATGAATCCCGACTCCGGTGCGGGCCTGTCGGCCCGCCCGAGCGCGGACGGCGGCAGAATGGACCCCCTCCCCGACCCGTGACGGCGGGCGCTCCGCGCCTGGCCCGCCCGAGCGCGTCGCCATCTTCGATCCCTGCCGCCGCCCCGCCGTCGGCCGCTCAGGAGCACGCCGTGCCCGTCTCGTTCTGGCTCACCATCCTGCTGTTCGTCGTCATCGGCTTCATGCTGGCCAACTCCGTCTACTGGAGCAACCAGCGCTACGAAGCCCAGTACCGCAAGAAGCGCTGGGACCAGCTCCAGAAGCAGCAGCGCGGCGAGTCCTGACGCCGATGGCCGGGGTACGACCCCGGCCCCCCCTCCGACTGCTGCCGCGAAGCTACTGCAGAAACCCGCCGCGCACGTCCTCTCGGGTCAGCAGCTTGACCTTCACCGGCTCGACCGACCAGATCTGGGCGGCGTACTGGTGGATCGTGCGGTCCGACGAGAACACGCCCGAGCGGGCGGAGTTCAGGATCGACATGCGCGTCCACAACTCCGGATCACGATAGGCCTCGTCGACCCGCTGCTGGCAGGCGACGTAGTCGTCGAAGTCGGCGAGCAGCAGGTACGGGTCGTGGTGGATCAGCGAGTCGACGAGTGCCCGATACCGGTCGGTCGCACCGCCGCTGAAATGACCTGAGGCGATCATGTCGAGCACCCCGCGCAGCCTGGGGTTGGTCTCGTAGATCTGGGCCGGCCGGTAGCCGCGGGCCCAGGTGGCGTGGACCTCGTCGACCGTCATGCCGAAGAGGAAGAAGTTCTCGGCCCCGACGGCATCACGGATCTCGATGTTCGCGCCGTCCAGCGTGCCGACGGTCAGCGCGCCGTTCATCGTGAACTTCATGTTGCCGGTGCCCGAGGCCTCCTTGCCGGCGGTCGAGATCTGCTCGGACACGTCGGCTGCGGGATAGACCCGCTGGCCGCTGCTGACGTTGAAGTTCGGCAGGAACGCAACCTTCAGCAGACCGCGCACGGCGGGGTCGTGGTTCACCACCGACGCCACGTCGTTGATCAGCTTGATCATCAGCTTGGCCATCCGGTAGCCCGGAGCCGCCTTGCCGCCGAAGATGAAGGTGCGGGGGGCGACCACCAGCTTCGGGTCGGCGACGATCCGGCGATACAGGTCGACGATGTGCAGCACGCTCAGGTGCTGGCGCTTGTACTCGTGGATGCGCTTGACCTGGATGTCGAACAGCGAGCTCGGCTCGACGATGACGCCAGCGCGGCGACGCAGCATCGCCGCGAGCACGCGCTTGTTCTCGAGCTTGGTCTCGCGCCATTCGTGGCGGAACGCGGCATCGTCGGCCATGGGCTCGAGCCAGCGCAGCTGGTCGAGCTCCTGCAGCCAGCCGTCACCGATCGCCTCGGTGATGAGGCTCGCCAGGCGCGGATTGCTGAGGGCGACGAAGCGCCGCGGGCTCACCCCGTTGGTCTTGTTGCTGAACTTGGTCGGCCACAGTGCGTGGAAGTCCTTGAGGACGTCGCGCACGAGCAGCTCCGAGTGCAGCTTGGCGACGCCGTTGACCGAGTGGCTGCCCACGCAGGCGAGGTGCGCCATCCGGACGTAGCGCTCGCCCTGCTCGTCGATCAGCGAGATCCGCGAGATCAGCGCCTCGTCGCCCGGGAACCGCGTCCGGACCTCGTCGAGGAAGGCGTCGTTGATCTCGTAGATGATCTCGAGATGGCGCGGCAGGATGCGTCCGAACAGGTCGAGCGGCCAGCGCTCGAGGGCCTCCGGCAGCAGCGTGTGGTTCGTGTAGGCGAGCGAGCGCCGGGTGATCTCCCAGGCGTCGTCCCACTCGATCAGGCTCTCGTCGACCAGCAGGCGCATCAGCTCGGCGACCGCGATCGCCGGATGCGTGTCGTTGAGCTGGATCGCGAACTTCTCGTGGAAGCTCGACAGCGGCAGGCGCTGGGTCCGCATGATCCGGAGCATGTCCTGCAGCGCGCAGGACACGAAGAAGTACTGCTGCTCGAGGCGCAGCTCCTTGCCCTGGATCGACTCGTCGTTCGGGTAGAGGATCTTGGTGATGTTCTCGGAGACGACCTTGCGGTTGACCGCGCCGTGATAGTCGCCTCGATTGAACTGCTCGAGGTCGAAGGCCTCGGCCGCCTCCGCCCGGAACAGCCGCAGCGTGTTGGCGGTATGCGTGCGGTAGCCGAGGATCGGCGTGTCGTACGGCACGCCGTTCACCATGCGGGCGGGAACCCAGGTCACGCGCTCGACGCCTTGCGGGTCGAGGTGGCGCTCGGTGTGGCCGCCGAGCCTGATCTGCACGGTCCACTCGGGGCGCACCAGTTCCCACGGGTTGCCGTGCCGCAGCCACTTGTCGGTCTTCTCGACCTGCCAGCCGTCCGCGATCTCCTGGTGGAAGATGCCGAACTCGTAGCGGATGCCGTAGCCGAGCGCGGGGATCTCGACGGTGGCCATCGAGTCGAGGAAGCAGGCCGCCAGCCGCCCGAGTCCGCCGTTGCCGAGGCCCGGCTCCTCCTCCTCCGCCAGCAGCGCGTCGAAGTCGAGGCCGAGCTCGGTCATCGCCTGTCGCGCCTGATGCAGGATCCCGAGGTTGAGCAGGTTTTGCCCGAGGTGGGGGCCCATCAGGAACTCGGCCGACAGGTAGGCCACGGTGCGTGCGCCCTGCCCCGTGTAGGCGGCCGCGGTGCTGATCCAGCGCTGCAGCAGCCGGTCGCGCACCACGTACGAGAGCGCCAGGTGGTAGTCCGTGCGGGTCGCGAGCGCGGGGAACTTCCCCTGCACGTAGAGCAGGTTGTCCAGGAAGGCGCGCTTGAGCGCCTCCTTGCTCAGGCCGGTGCGGTGCTCGCCGCGTTCCGGCTCGGCCGCGGCGGATGCGGTGCCGATGTCGACGGTGCTCAAGTTCGTGTCCTCAGGGGCGGGGTCCCCCCGGTGTCAGCTGCAAGTTACGTACCACTTCGGCCCCCGGCGGATGCACCGGATCTGGGCATCTCGTCGAGTGTCGGGCTGGGAGGCGGGCCGGGGCGCCGTCATCGACGTCGATGCTATCGGCTCGGCAGCCCTGCGCGATCCGGCGCCCGACGATCGGCATCCGTCCGCAGCGGTCATGCCACAGCTCGGCCGGGGCACCGCGCCATCGGCCGTCGCGCCGGGCCGCCTGTCGGCCTCAACCGGTGCGCGCACGCAGGGCCTCCTCGAGCTGCCCGAGCGCCGCAGCCGCGAAGGCCCGCATGTTCGCGAGCCGGTCGGCCGAGCCGGTGCGCAGCGTGGTGACCTGCTCGATGCCGTCGGCCGCCACCGCGACGCAGGCGTGACCCGCCGGGTCGCCGTAGCGGTTGCCATCGGGGCCGCTCGCGCCGGTCTCGGCCAGCCCCCAGTCCGCGCGGAACCGCGTCCTTGCGGTCCGGGCGAGCAGCAGCGCATACGGTTCGGAGGACGAGCGGATCCCGTGCATGGCCTCGTCCTCGATCCCCATCAGTCCGACCCGCGCCGAGCGGGTGTAGACGACGGCACCGGCGCGGAAGTAGGCAGAGGCCCCCGGTACCGAGAGCAATGCGGCGGAGATCAGACCGCCGGCCGACGATTCCGAGACTGCGAGCGTCTGGCCGGACGCCTTCAGCAGCCGCGCGATGCGCTCGGCGGCGGGCAGCAAGGTCTCCATGAGTCCTCCCATGCGGACGCGCCGTGCCGGCACGCCCCGAAGCGGAACACGAGCGCGGCGCCGTCGCGGCGGCACCGCACCAACCCCCGGATAATGGCCGTTCCACGGTGACTTGCGGCATGCCTCCGACCGATCAGCGTTCCGGACCCGGCACCGCCGGCACGCACGGCGGTGTCGACACCCGTCGCGCGGCGCTCGCCGTGCTGGCGCTGTGCACCACGATCAACGTGGTCTCGCGCGGCGTCGGCGAGAGTTTCGCGGTGTTCCTGCTGCCGGTCGCCGAGGCGTTCGAGGCCGATCGGGGGGCGCTGACCGGCATCTACGGCCTGTACATGCTCGCGGTCGGACTGATGTCGCCGATCGCGGGTACCGCATTCGACCGGCTCGGGCCGCGGCTGACCTATGGCATCGGTCTGTCTGTCTTCGGTCTCGCGTATCTGCTCGCGGGCTCGGCAAGCGCGCTCTGGCAGATCTACCTGCTGGTCGGACTCGGCGGTGCGGTCGGCGCGTCGCTGATCGGCATGCTGCCCGCGTCGGGCCTCGCGAGCCGCTGGTTCCAGGCCGGTCTGCCGGTGGCGATGGGCGTGCTGTCGGCCTCGCTCGGCGTGGGCATCCTGCTGTTCGCACCGCTGGTGCATGCGCTGATCGAGGCGTTCGGCTGGCGTGCCGCCTACCGTGCGCTCGGCGGCCTGATGATCGCGGTGCTCGTGCTGAGCACCGTCCTGCCCTGGCGCCGCATCGCGGCCGGTTCGCCTGCGGTGGTCGCTGCGCGTCGGGACGCGGCCGTCGGCACGCAGGCCTGGAGCCTGCGGCGGGCCCTGCGCACGCCGGTGTTCTGGGCGCTGTTCGCGGTGATGTTCTTCACCTCGATGAGCACCTATGCCGTGGCACCGCAGCTCGTCGCCTACCTCGTCGACGCAGGCCTGCCGCCGCTGCGGGCGGCCTCGATCTACGGCACGGTCGGGCTGATGTCGATCGTCGGCATGGTCGCCGCCGGCGCGCTCGCCCAGCGCTTCGGCGAGCGGCGCGTCGCGATGCTGTCGTACGGATCGACGATCGCCGGGGTCGGCGCGCTCGCGCTCGTGCCGCAGGGCAGCCCGATGCTCTTCGCGGGCGCGTTCGTGCTGCTGTTCGGCACGATGCAGGGCTCGCGCGGGCCGCTGGTCGCGGTCCTGTCGGCGCGCCACTTCGCGGGTGGCGCGCAGACCGGCATCTTCGGCGGCATCCTCTTCGGCATGGGCACGGGGGGCGCGCTCGGTGCCTGGGGCAGCGGCGCCCTGTTCGACCTCACCGGGGGCTATGGCGCGAGCTTCGTGCTGTCGGCGGCGGGCGCGGCCTGCGGGCTGTTCCTGTTCCTGCGCGTGCCCGGCCTGGGCGGCCCGCAGATCCGGCGCACCGCGCCCGCGGACTGAGGGCGCGCCGGCCTGGCACCAGCGGTGTCGCTCAGCTCGCCTCGAAATGCTGGGGCCGCCGGCCCTTGATGCCGGCATAGAAGCGCTTGATCTCGGCCATGTCGGCGTCGACGTCTCCGGTGGGCACGAACACCGGCCCCAGCCCCGAGACCTTGCGCGCGTAGTCCATGTACGCCAGGACGATCGGCACGCCCGCCTCCAGCGCGATGTAGTAGAAGCCCGTCTTCCAGTGGGTCGTGCGCCCGCGCGTGCCCTCGGGCGGCACCACCAGCTGCACCGGCCCGTCGGCGGCCTTCAGTGCCATCGCCGACGCCGAGACCAGGTTGGTGCTGCGACTGCGGTCGACCGCGATGCCGCCCAGCCAGCGCATCACCGGCCCGAAGGGGAAGGCGAACAGGCTGTGCTTGCCCATCCAGTAGATGTTCAGGTTCAGCACGAAGGCCACCATCAGCGTGTACGGCAGGTCCCAGTTGCTGGTGTGCGGCGCGGCGATCAGCACGCACTTGCGGGCCTCGACGGGCAGGCTGCCCTCCACCTTCCAGCCGTTCAGGCGAAGAAAGGCCCGCGAGCCGGCACGCAGCAGGGAGTTGACGAGCGGAGTGTCGAACAGGGTTCGGTGCATGCGGCGGACCTGCCTCTCAGGGGCGTGCAGCGTAGCGCGCGGCGGCGGATCGCGCGTGCGCGGGCTCGTTTTTTGTCAACCCGGCTCGGACCGTCATCGGACCGTCATTGCCACGTCATGCGCCGCGCCCACGGTTCGGCCGCTGTGCGAGCGGCCGTGCGCCCTTCAGTTGCCGGGCGATCCCGTCCGACAGCGTCGCACGCAGCGCGTGCACGGCCTCCAGGTGGCCGTAGACGCCCGGAAAGCGCAGGTCCAGCCACAGCCAGGTGGTGCTGGCACGCAGCGCCCGCTCCATCGCGTCGAGCCGGCTGCGGCCGTCGACGCCGTCGAGGAACCACGGCGTGCCCGCACGCCCCGATGACGCATGCCGCGCACTCCAGTCGAGGAACTCCTGCAGCTGCGAATCGGTGCGCACGTCGACCGGCGCCTGTGCATAGACGAAGCGGTCCTGCAGGCTCAGTGCCGCTGCGCTGCGGTCGAGCGAATCGGCGAGCGCCAGCATGCCCTCGAGCTCGGCCACCGCGAAGTGCGCGTCGTCGAGCCGGAGCTGCTCGACGAAGACCGCGAGCACGTCCCGCAGCGAGGTCTTGTTCAGCCGCGACGCGATCGTCTTGACGTGCCAGGCGTTCGGCGCGACCGGCGCCTTGAAGTCCGCGGGGGCTTTCGCCGGTGTCTGCAGCAGCTCGCGCAATTCGCGCAGCGCGCCGGGCTCGGCATCGTCGAGGACGCCTGCGAAGCCTTCCTCGTGCATGCCGAAGCGGCCCGCCCGGCCGGCGATCTGGTGGACCTCCGACTCGCCGAGACCGCGCATGCCCTCGCCGTCGAACTTCACGAGGGTGCTGAAGATCACCCGCCGGATCGGCAGGTTCAGCCCCATGCCGATCGCATCGGTGGCGACCAGCACGGTCGACTCGCCGCCTGCGAAACGCTCGGCCTCGCGGCGACGGACCTCGGGCGGGAGCGCTCCGTAGATCACCGATACCGGATGGCCGTCGGCGGCGATCCGGTCCCGCAGTCGCAGCACGTCGCGCCGGCTGAAGGCAACGACCGCGTCGCCCGGTCCGAGGGACCCCACCGGCACCGCCCGTGAAAGCAGCTGGACATGCTGCTTGCGCTCGAAGCGCCGCACGGTGCAGGCCTCGCCGCACAGGCCGAGCAGTTCCTCGATCGCGGGCACCGCGTACTCGGAGCAGATAATGATCAGCTCGCGGGCGGGCGCGGCGACGATCGCCTGCGTCCAGGCCCAGCCACGCGAGCCGTCGAAGATCATCTGCGCCTCGTCGATCACCGCGACATCGAGCGGGCGGCCGGTGCCGACCATCTCGATGGTGCTCGAGACCACCCGCGCGTCCGGCGCCGGCACGTTCTCCTCGCCGGTCAGCAGCGAACACGGCACGCCGCGGGCGACCAGCCGGTCGCGCCCCTCCAGCGCCAGCAGCCGCAGCGGGGCGAGGTACGCGCCCTTGCGCGCCGTCGCGAGCCGCTCGAAGGCGGCGTGGGTCTTGCCGCTGTTGGGCGGACCGACGAACAGCGAGATCGAGCGCGACAGCGAGCGCGCGACGGGGAAGCTGTCCGGATAGCCCTGGAACGCCAGCTCGCTGGCCAGCCCGCGCAGGGTGCCGAGCTCGTCGACGCCCTTCTCCCAGCGGTCCTGCGCGCGGGTCAGCGCGCGCTCGAGATCGGCGGCCGGTTGCGGACGCGCACATTCGGCCTGCAGCCGCGCGCGCAGCGCATCGAGGTGGGCGGGATCGCAGGCGTGGCTGCGACGCACGAGCATCGTCAGGTGCGCGAGCAGCATCGCGGCCTGCGGATGGCCCGGGGGCGCCCCGAGGGCACGCAGCAGCGCCTGCATGTCGCCGTCGCGGTGGAACGCCCAGATCGGCGCGGCGTCCGCGATCGGCTGGTGGTAGAGCACCGGGATCGGCCAGGGCTCGGCGTCGGGGACCGGCACCTGCAGCGTGTGGCGGATGAGCCGATCGAAGGCGCCGTCGGCACGCGCCACGCCGACCGCCTCGAGGGCGGCGGTGCGTTCGAGCATCCGGGTCCGTGCCTGCGCGCCGACGCCGACCGCCTCGACATGCGCCAGCGCGACCCCGATCAGTGCCGGATCGATCCAGCGGCCCGGCCGCGAGCCACGCGGCGGCACCAGCAGCACGTGGCCGCTGGTGTCGAAGCGGGTGGCGGTGGCGGCGTCGACGGCGCGCATCACCTGCGGCACCGACTCGGCCGCCTGGCGCAGGCGCTCGAAGCGCGCGGCATCGAGGTCCGCCGGCAGGCGGGCCGCGTGCTGCGGTTCAGGCGGGACGGGGGGGCGGCTGCGGCCTGAGGCCGGGCGGGCGCGTTCGGGGGCTGGGTTCGGGCGGATGATTCGGTCTTCGTTCGGGGGCGGCATGAAGTGCGGACTGTACCCGGTCCGCGCCGGACGGGCGGTCCGCGGCTCGGCCCACCCCCGGAACCCGCCCGAACGCGCGTCCGAAATCACCCACGTGCGTCGAACCCGCCGTCGGGCCTCAGCGGGCCGTCGGCCCCATCGCCATCGCCGCGGTGATCCGGAACATCACGTCGTGCGCGCAGGCATCGTCGGGTCGACCGCGGTGGGCGTGACCGCCGAACGCGACCAGCAGCGGGGTGATGTCGGGCAGGCTGCGCTCGGCCCGTGCGCCGGGCTCGAGGCGGAAGATCGTCTTGCCTTCCTTGACCGTCTCGGTGACCTTGATGTCGGCGATGGTGGTGGGTTCGACCTTCGTCGGGTCCTTCGACAGG
>CAIUGQ010000058.1 GCA_903898725.1 uncultured Burkholderiales bacterium
CCACAGCGCATGGACCCATCCCAGGCCGGAGATCATGAGCTGCGCCAGCGGGATCACCGCGAACTGGCCGAAGGAGCCGCCCGCCCCGACGATGCCGGTGGCGATGCCGCGGCGGGCCGGGTCGATGAGTCGGGCCACCGCGCCCATCATCACCGACGGGCCGAGCGCGCCGGCGCCGCCGGCACCGAGCACGCCGATGGCAATCATCAGCGCGGGCAGCGACCCGGCGTACGGGATCATCGCGGTGCCGAGGGCGATGGCGAGCGCGCCGACGAGCATCACCCGGCCGCTGCCGTAGCGGTCCGCGAAGGCGCCCGCGAACGGCTGGGTCAGGCCCCACATCAGCTGGCCGACCGCGAACGCGAGGCTGATCGCGGCGATGCCCAGGCCGGTCTGGGTGTTCAGCGTGCCCATGAACAGCGGCAGCGACTGGCGCACGCCGAGCGAGACGGCGAACAGGCCTGCGGCGCAGAGCACGACGGCGAGCCAGGGGGCGGGGGCGGTGCGCGGGCTCATTGCAGAGGCTCCAGGGTGGCGTCGATCGAGGCATGCAGCGCGAGCACGGCGGTGTCGCCGACGCGCTCGCGCAGCGCGCGCTGTGCGTCGCGCCAGCGCGGCACGGCGGCACGCAGCACCTCGCGTCCGGCCGGCGTGAGCGCGAGCCGCGTGCGGCGGCGGTCGTCAGAGTCGGGCTGCAGGGCGACCCAGCCCGCGTCGGTCAGCGGGCGAAGGTTGCGGGTCAGGGTGCTGCGGTCCATCGACATCCGTGTGGCGAGTTCGCCGATCGCGAGGCCGGGTCCGTGCCGCAGGTTCGCGAGCAGCGAGAACTGCGTGGTCCGCAGGCCGGCCGGCCGCAGGTGCTCGTCGTAGAGCTGGGTGACGACGCGTGCGGCCTGGCGCAGCAGCAGGCAGGTGCAGCGGGGGTCGACGCGGCCGGTCGATTCAAGAGCGTGCATATGCACGCATTCTGCGGGCCCCGCTCCCGGCCTGCAAGCGGGGAGGGGGTCAGCCGACCACGTAGGCCGCCGCGCCGGTGGCGATCAGCGTGCCGTCGTCCGAATGCAGCGTCATCTGCACCGAGCCGATCCGCCCGCCCAGGCGGGTGACCCGTGCGCCCGCCTCGAACCAGGTGCCGAGTCCGCGCTGCAGGTAGTCGATGCGCAGGTCGATCGTCCCCATCCGGCCGAAGCGGGCCATCACCCGATCGCAGTCCTCGTCGTTGAACTTCTCGCAGAGCGCGACCATCAGCGCGAAGCCGCCCGCTGCGTCGAGCACCGCCGAGGTCACGCCGCCATGCAGCTGTCCGTAGTCGTAGTGGCCGACCAGGCCCGGCCGCATGTCGAAGCGCACCCGGGGGTTGGCCGGGTCGAGCGACACGACGCGGATGCCGAGCGTCTGGTTGAACGTGATGCGCCGTTCGAAGAGCTCGGTCAGGGCTGCCTCGAGTCGTGTCTGCTCGGCGGCGGATCGGCGCGGGGCGGCGGGGTGGGCGGTCATGCGAGGCCCTCGCCGTCTTCCCCTGCCTCGCGGCCCGGACGCAGCATGATCGGCCGCTCGATCAGCGCGGGGACGAGCGGCTCGCCCGGTACCAGTGCCGCCGGGTTCCGGGGGTTCGAACCGTCGGCATCGACCCAGCGGCGAGGCACGCGGTCGACGCGGATCGGGTGGATGGTCAGCGTGCCGTCCGAGGCCACGTGCAGGCGCAGGAAGTTCTTGTAGTCCTGGATGCGCATCGCCGAGAACGCCTCCTCGCTGTGCCGACCGAAGACGTTGAGCGACACCAGCAGGTACAGGCCCATCACCACCGAACCCACGACCCAGCCGCCGGCGAACACCAGCGCACCGGCCGCCACGAACTGCAGGAACCCCCAGCCGGGCAGCAGCGCGCCGGTGATGGCGATCGCGCCCCAGCCGACGTGGAAGATGCAGAACCAGTGCACCGCCGCATGCGACAGGCCGCCCAGCACCCGGTAGAGCGTCGAGCGCGTGGCATTGAAGGTGACGAAGGCGGCAGCGGCCGCGGCGACCCAGAGGGTGAGGCCGGGGTGGGTCGCGAAGGCGTCGGTGGTGAGCACGATCGACTCGCGTACGCCCGAGGGACGCTGGAAGCCCACGGCTGCGGCGACCAGCCAGGCGGTGAGGAAGTACAGCAGCGCGGGCACGATGCCGAACTTCGGATTGATCCAGCCGAACGCGAGGTTGCCGAAGCTCAGCCACCACGATCGGCGCAGCGACGGGTAGGCGGTGCGCATCGCGAAGCGCCGCGCGAGTCCGGGTGCGGCACCCGAATCCTCGGCCTCGTCGAGCACCGCGACGTCCTCGTCGTGCGTCGGATGCAGGAAGGCGCCGCCGCCGCCGGCGGTGATCTTCTGGACCGGAGCGCCCGGGTCGGCGGGGTCGAGCTCCTCGTGCCGGCGGTAGTGGTGCAGGTCGCCCGACAGGTAGACCTTGAGCTCGATGCCGCGGGGCGCGAACACGCGTTCGCGCAGGTAGAGCAGGTCGGTCTCGTCCAGCACGCGGCCCATGCGCCGGTACTTGTGCGCATGCACCCAGACCGGCGTCGACAGGCACAGCAGCACGCGGTCGCCGCGCGCCATGCGTGTCTCGGCGACCGACTCGAAGAACTCGATCTGCGGGGTATCGAGGTCGCCCTGCAGCTGGCTGTCGGCGCCGAGCAGCCACCAGCGGCCGGGCAGGCGCAGCGCGAAGTAGCTGCGCGACTGGCGGGTGCGCCAGGCGCCGAACCCGCGGCCGCCGACGTTGGAGCAGAACAGCCGCAGGAAGGCCGACAGGCCGTCGTACCAGTCATGGTTGCCCGGCACCGCGAAGACGTCGGGCGGCGGGTCGATGTGCAGGTGCGCCGACGCGGTCTCGAAGGGGGCGACCAGGCGCTGCTGGTAGGCCTCCCGGCTCGGACCGGGGTAGACCTGGTCACCGCCCAGCACCAGCACGTCGCCCCGTGGCAGCACGTGGCGGCTGCCGTCCGGCGCACCGAGCGCGAGCTCGGGCTGGGCGAGCAGGTAGGCGCACGCGTAGGTCGGGTTGAAGCCGTCGCCGGTGTCGGCCAGATAGTCGATCCACAGGCCGTCGCGCGGCACGGGCGCGCCGTCGGTGCCGGTCCGGGTCGTGTAGTCGTGCACGTCGGCGTGCCGCTCGGCGATCGCCTGCACCACGCGCCGATCCGACTGCTCGCCGACGATGGCCGACATCGCCGCGCGAAAGCCCGTCGTGATCAGCTGGCCGGGGTCGAACCAGCCCACCATCGGCAGCCGGGGCGTGGCGCTGTCGTCGCGGGACCAGCGCAGCGGGAAGGCGTTGCCGCGGCCGGCCGGGGCGAGCCGGCGCGCGAGCGGCAGCAGTTCGCGGTCGGCCTGCGGGTCGGACGGCGGGTCCGACGGCGGCTCGACCTGAAGGTCGGACCGCGGCTCGGCCTGCGGGTCGGACGGCGGGGGGACTCCGGGTGGCGGCTGCGGCATCGGCTGTGGGTCGGTCGGGCGAGGCATGGGGGGCCCCGTGTCGGAGGGAGCCTAGCAGTTCGGCGCGTTGCGGCGGGTCGACCGGCATCTCGCCCCGTGGCCTGCGGTGCCGTGTGTCGAAGGCCGGGACCAGGGACCGGAGCGTGGCGCCGGCGCGTCGATTCAGGTCGAGTGCCAACTCCGTCTCATCGGGGCGCGAGCGGCGAGCGGAGACTCGCCCTCGGAGCGGCCAACCCGACAGGCGGGTGCGTCATGTCAGCCGTCTCCGCGGATCGGGTCCGGAGGGGCGGTGAAGAAGCGGGTCGGCGTCGAAGATTTCCTGAACATCCCGCTGGGGTCGGGGCGGTCGTTCTCGTTCAGGCTGGGGGAGGCGGGCCGGGCGGCGATCGGGTCCCGGCGGGGGCTGCGACGGGCGTGCGCGGCGGCCCTGGTGGCGCTGTGTCTCGGGCCATTCGGCCTGGCCGACACCGCGGTCGATGTCGGGCAGCGTACCGCAGCGAGGCTCTTCGGCGGCTGAGCCGGCTGCGGCCGGACTGGTGCCCCCGGCACGAATCGAACGTGCGACCCTCCCCTTAGGAGGGGGATGCTCTATCCACTGAGCTACGGAGGCGACAGCGTGATTGTACCGAACGCGGAACGCCGCGCCGGTCGTCCGCGGGGTACGGCGGCGTATCCTGCCCGGGCCCACCCCGGAGCCGCGCCATGACCCGAATCGCCTTCACCCGCGCCACCGTGTTCGACAGCGTCACCGGCGCCCTGCGTCCGAACGGGACCGTGATCGTCGAGGGCGAGCGGATCGTGGACGTGCTGCACGACGCCACGCCGGTCGACGATGCGCAGGTGGTCGACCTCGGTGGCCGCACGCTGCTGCCCGGGCTCATCGACGCCCACGTGCACGTGACCTCGACCGTCCCCGACTTCCTGAAGCTGGCGATGACGCCGGCCTCGCTGATCGCGGCGCAGTCGAAGGACATCATGGAAGGCATGCTCGAGCGTGGCTTCACCACGGTGCGCGACGCCGCCGGCGCCGACCACGGGCTGGTCGAGGCGATCGAGCGCGGCCATTTCCGCGGCCCGCGTCTGCTGATCGCCGGTCAGGCCATCTCGCAGACCGGCGGCCACGGCGACGTGCGGCCCATTGGCGTCCGCCAGAACATCCTCTGCTCGTGTGCCGGTCTCGGCCTGCTCGGGCGCATCGCCGACGGCGTGGGCGAGGTGCGCCGCGCCGCCCGCGAGCAGATCCGCACCGGCTCGCATCAGATCAAGGTGATGGCGGGCGGCGGTGTCTCGAGCCCGACCGACCCGATCGACGGGACGCAGTACTCGATGGACGAGCTCCGCGCCATCTGCGAGGAGGCCGAGGCCGCCAACACCTACGTGATGGCGCATGCGTACTCGCCGCGCTCGATCATCCGCGCGATGCAGGCGGGCGTGCGCTCCATCGAGCACGGCAACCTGCTCGACGAGGCCGCGGCACGCGAGATGAAGCGGGCCGGTGCGTGGCTGGTCCCGACGCTCGTCACCTACGACTCCCTGTTCCGCGAAGGGGCCGCGCTCGGCTGGCCCGACGTGATGCTCGCCAAGCTCGAGCGCGTGCGCCTGGCCGGCATGGCGTCGCTGCGGATCGCGAAGGCCGCGGGCGTGCCGATCGGCTTCGGCACCGACCTGCTCGGACCGATGCACGGCGACCAGAGCAACGAGTTCTCGATCCGGCTGGGCGCGATGAGCGCGGCCGAGGTCCTGCAGAGCGCCACCTCGGTGAACGCCCGTCTGCTCGGTCGCGAGGGCGAGCTCGGGGTGGTCGCGCGCGGTGCGCTGGCGGACCTGATCGTCGTCGACGGCGATCCGACCGTCGACGTGACGCTGCTGCAGGGCCAGGGCGCCCGGATGCCGGTGGTGATGAAGGGCGGCCGCTTCGTCCGGGACCGGCTGTCGGCCGCACACTGAGCCCGAACACCGGGCCCGAACACCGGGCCCGCAATGAAGAAGGGCCCGCGCGAGCGGGCCCTTCGTCGTCGGCCAGGGCCCGCGCCCGAGGGCGCCGGCCGCTTGCCGCGATGCGTCAGTTGCCGCCGACGCTGGTGAAGCGCGCTTCCGGACGGTCGTCCGAGCGATGGACCGTCGTCACGTTCTTCTTCATCGCCCACGGCCGCACCTGGTGGTGGATGGGGATGTAGTAGGCGTTGTCGGAGGTGATCTTCAGGCCTTCGCGCAGCAGGGCGTCCCGCTTGGCGATGTCGGTCTCGGTCTTGCTCGCGTCGATGATGGCGTCGAGCTTCGGATCATTGATCCGGCCGAGGTTGAAGTTGCCGTCGGCACCCGTGGTCTTGGTCCGGATCAGCGACTGCAGCGTGTACAGCGCGTCGTACGTGGCCACGCCCCAGCCCAGCATGTACGCGCTGGTCTCGTGCTTCTGGATCTTGGGGATGAAGTTGGCGAAGGGCATCGCGTTGAGCTTGACCTTCATGCCCGCGCGCGCCCACATGCCGACGAGCGCCTGGCAGATCTCCTCGTCGTTCACGTAGCGGTTGTTCGGGCAGTCGAGCGTGAACTCGAAGCCGTTCGGGTAGCCCGCCTCGGCCAGCAGCTTCTTCGCGCCTTCGGGGTCGGCCGGCTTGATCGCGTCGGCTTCCTTGGTCCAGCCGTTGACGCCCGGCGCGACCATGATGCTCGCCGGCAGCGACAGCCCGCGCATGATCGTGCGCTGGATCGCCGCACGGTCGACCGCCATGTTCAGCGCGCGGCGCACCTTGACGTCCTTGAACGGGTTCTTGCCCTTGACGTCGGAGTACGCGAGCTCGTTGTTGTGCTGGTCGAGGCCGATGAAGATCGTGCGGACCTCGTGGCCCTCGACGACCTTCAGGTTGGCGTTCTGCTTGAGGCGCGCGACGTCCTGGGTCGGCAGGTCGGTGACCATGTCGATCTCACCCGACAGCAGCGCCGCCACGCGGGTCGCGTCGGCCTTGATCGGCGTGTACGAGACGCGATCGACGTTGCCGTCCTTCTTGCCCCACCACTTGGTGTTGTCGGACATCACGATGCGCTGGTCGGGCGACCAGCCGTTGATGATGTACGGACCCGTGCCGTTGGTGTTGCGCGACGCGAAGGTGTCCTCGCGGGCCTTGTAGTCCTGGACCTTCTCGGACTTGTTCTTGCCGGCCCAGCCGCGGCTCATGATCCGGAAGTCGATGATGTTGCGCAGCAGGATCGGCACCGGTGCCTCGAGCACCAGGTCGATCGTGTGGTCGTCGACCTTCTTGATCTCCTTGATGCCGGTCACGTAGATCTGCATCGTGCCCTGCGGCTGCTTGATCCGCTCGAGCGAGAAGATGACGTCGTCGGCCGTGAACGGCGAGCCGTCGTGGAAGGTCACGCCCTTGCGCAGGTTGAAGCGCCACTGGGTGGGGCTCGTCTGCTGCCAGCTGGTGGCCAGCGAGGGCTCGATCTTGTAGTCCTTGCCGTACCGGGTCAGCCCCTCGTACGTGTGCATCAGGATCGCGTTGGTCGTCGCGTGGTTCTGCGAATGCGGGTCCAGCGTCAGGATGTCGTTCTGGGCGCCCCAGCGCAGGGCTTCGGCATGTGCCGTGCCGAGCGCCAGACCGGCGACCAGCGCCGTCGCCCCGAGCAGTTTCTTCATGGTGATCATCGACGGATTCTCCTCGAAGGGTGCGTGTGCCGGGACGCCCCGGCTGACGCGAGCGGCGACTGTATCACGCAGGTACGGGGTTTCCGGAGGAGTCCAGGCGGCGCTCCCAGGTGCCGATCTCGTAGTGCAGGCCGGTGCGGCTGATCGCCGCGGACCGGCTCGTGCAGGCCCATGCGGCCGGGTCGATCGCCGGGAACCAGGCGTCGCCGTCGACGTCCAGTTCGATGTCGGTGACGATCAGCCGATCGGCGCGCGCCATCGCCTCGGCGTAGACCTGCGCGCCGCCCACCACGAAGGCCTCGGGGGAGCCGGCGCACAGCGCGATCGCCGCCTCGAGCGAGGCCGCCCGCTCGCAGCCGTCGTGGTGCCAGAGGGGGTCCCGGGTGAGCACCACCGTGCGACGCCCGGGCAGGGGCCGTCCGATCGACTCGAAGGTGCGCCGCCCCATCAGGAGCGGATGCCCCATCGTCGTCGCCTTGAAGTGCTGCAGGTCCTCGGGCAGGTGCCAGGGCAGCGCATTGTCCCGGCCGATGACGCCATTGCGGGCGCGGGCGACGACGAGGGTCAGTCGGGGGGCGGGCGGGGGCATGGCGCTCGGCGGGGGCAACGGTCGGGGCTGGAGGATACCTCCGCGGCCTGTGCCGGGGGGCGGCGCTGATCGGACCGAAGGTTGCCGTTCTGGACGGTGAAACGGATACTGCAGTCCGAGCGCACCCCGGTCGCCGGCACAAGGCAGGCTCGATGAACCACAGCCTCGAGTACTTTTCGCGCCAATTCGAGTCGCAGATCGCGCGCGGCGAATTCGCGCTCAACCCGTTCGAGACGCGTGCGCTGCCGTATCTGCGCGGCCAGGTGATCGACCTGGGCTGCGGGCTGGGCAACCTGGCTCTGGCCGCGGGTCGGCGCAGGCTCGATGTCAAGGCGCTCGATGGGTGCCCCCACGCGGTCACGAGCCTGCAGAAGCGTGCCGACGCCGAACGCCTCGCCGTTCGGGCGGACGTCGCCGAACTGTCGACATGGAAGGCCGATGGTCTCTACGACAGCGTCGTCTGCATCGGGCTGCTGATGTTCTTCCGCTGCGAGACGGCCCGTGTGCTCATCGGAGAGCTACGCAGATCCACCCGTCCGGGCGGGGTGCTCGTCCTCAACGTCCTCGTCGAGGGGACGACCTTCATGAGCATGTTCGAACGGGATGCGTACTGCCTGTTCCCGCAGCACGAGCTCCGGGCGCTGTTCGAGGACTGGTCCGTCCTCGAGGAGGTCGTCGAGGCGTTTCCAGCGGGTCAGGGCGAACTGAAGCGGTTCGTGACGCTCATCGCTCGAGCGCCGGGCTAGCGTTCGCCGGTGCGTCGGCGGTGGTTCACACCGCCACGGGCGCCTTGATCGCAGGATGCGAGCGGTAGTCGACGATCTCGATGTCCTCGAAGCGGTAGTCGAAGATCGAATCGGGACGCCGCGCGAACTTCAGGCGGGGCAGCGGATAGGGCTCGCGCGAGAGCTGTTCGCGCGCCTGGTCGAGGTGGTTCAGGTAGAGGTGGCAGTCGCCACCCGTCCAGACGAAGTCGCCCGGCAGCAGGCCGCACTGCTGCGCGACCATCTCGGTCAGCAGGGCATACGAGGCGATGTTGAACGGCACGCCCAGGAAGATGTCGGCGCTGCGCTGGTAGAGCTGGCAGGACAGCCGTCCGTCGGCGACATAGAACTGGAAGAGCGCATGGCAGGGGGCGAGCGCCATCGAGGGCAGCTCGGCGACGTTCCAGGCCGACACGATGAGGCGGCGCGAGTCGGGGTCGCTCGCCAGTCGCTTCATCAGGTCCGCGATCTGGTCGATCTGCGCGCCGTCGGGCGTGGGCCACGAGCGCCACTGGTGCCCGTAGACGGGTCCGAGCTCGCCGCGCTCGTCCGCCCATTCGTCCCAGATGGAGACGCCGTGCTCGCGCAGGTAGGCGACGTTCGTGGAGCCGGACAGGAACCACAGCAGCTCGTGGACGATCGACTTGAGGTGGACCTTCTTCGTCGTGACGAGCGGAAAGCCCTCGGCCAGCGGGAAGCGCATCTGCCAGCCGAACACCGACAGGGTGCCGGTGCCGGTGCGGTCGGACTTGCGCACGCCGTGCTCGAGCACGTGGCGCATCAGGTCGAGGTAGGCACGCATGGAACGGGTCTCAGGCGGCCAGGCCGCGGAAGCAGGCCGACACCATCTGCTCGACGATCTCGGCATCGGACATCGAGCCGCCGGCCTTGAGGAACTCGAGCGTCGGGTCGCAGGTGCGGGCGTAGAGGGTGTAGAGCACGAACTCGTCGCGCAGCGTGGCCCGCAGGCTGCCGGCGGCGCGCGCATCCTGGATCATCTCGCCGATGCGCTCGGAGAGCACCATCAGCGCATCCATGTAGCCACGGTTGGTGAGCAGGCTCTGCTGCAGGGCCGGGCTGGTCGAGGGCAGGTGCGGCACGCTGCCCGACAGGCGCTGCGAGAGCGTCCAGCGCAGCAGGCCCTCGAGCCGTTCGATCGCGGGGCGATCGGGGGACAGCGCATCGAGCGCCGCGCGCGTCTGGTCGAGCAGACGGACCATCACCGCGGCCGCGAGCGCTTCCTTGGATTCGAAGTGCTTGTAGAGGCTGCCCTTGGCGATGCCGACCTCGGCGGCGATGTCGTCCATCGACATCGCCTCGTAGCCCTTGTCGCCGAGCAGCCGGTTGGTCGCGTCGAGGATCGCCTCCTCGCGGAGCTCGAACTGGGTTTCGCGAAACGACTTGCGGGGCGGGGGCAGATTCACGGTGGGGCGCTACCGGTGCGTGCACGGCGTGACGCAGCCGTCACGCGACCCCGCATTGTAACCGCTACTGTTGGCCGGTCGGGGGAACGGGGCCGGCGGGCGTCAGCCCCGGCACGCGCGGGCCGGGCGGAGGCGGTGCGAGGCCGCCCGCGTTCGGATCGGTCGGCGGCAGGTTGACCGCGGGCGCGATGGCCGGTGTCTGCGGGGGCGGGTCCTGCGGGGTCGCCATCGCGCCCGCCGGGGGGAGCATGCGCGGCGGCAGCGGCGGCGGACCGCCGGCCTGGGCGGTTCCGACCTGGGACGGCTGGGATCCGGACGGGGCGACCGGCGGCACCGTCGCGCCACCGCCGGGACGCTGCGGCCCGCTGGTGAGCACCGCGATCGAGCCGCGGGGGGGCGCCGCCAGTCGCATCGGCACTCCGCCCGAACCGCGCTCGAGCTCGACCGCATCGGCGGCCACGGAGCGCACCGTCATGCCGTCGGACACCGGCTCGCCGACGGCGAAGGGCTTGGCGGGCCGGCCGTCGATCGCCAGCAGCGCGACGCCGCGGTCACCCGATGCCAGCACGCCGGTGACCTGGATGTTGGAGGGCGCGGCCTGCACCAGGGTGTCCTGCGGCCGGGGCACGCCGCCGAACAGCTGCCCGGCGGCCGACAGGTCGGGCGGGCCCTGCACCTGTGCCACGGCGCCGGCCGGGGCGATCGGGGCACGGGGTGCGAGCAGCTGCAGCGCCCAGCCGGCGACGATCGCGCACAGCGCCGCAAACAGCAGCACCGAGACGATACGGGCTAAGGGGAGGCGGAGTCGCATGGTCGATACGGGCCGATCGGCGCGGCGCGGCCCGGGCAGGGCGCCCGGAGGCCGCTGGTATCATAGCTTCAATGGCCCGAGGGTCGAGGCGGAGCGGACAGACGATGCATACGGGATGGCGAATCGCGGTCGGGTCGAGGCTCGGGCGGCGTGCGGGCGAGGGCTCGCGGGCGCGCGGCTTCACGCTGATCGAGCTGATGGTCGTCATCATGATCCTCGGCGTGCTGGCCGCGCTGGTCGTGCCGCGGGTGATGAGCCGGCCCGACGAGGCTCGCGTCGTCGCGGCCAAGCAGGACATCGCGCAGATCATGCAGGCGCTCAAGCTGTACCGCCTGGACAACTCGCGCTACCCGACCACCGAGCAGGGCCTGCAGTCGCTGGCCGTCCGCCCGACCAGCGGCCCGGTGCCGAACAACTGGAAGTCGTACCTCGACAAGGTCCCCAACGACCCCTGGGGCAAGCCCTACCAGTACCTGAATCCCGGCGTGCGCGGCGAGATCGACGTCTTCAGCTTCGGCGCCGACGGCCAGTCGGGCGGCACGGGCGTCGAGGCCGACGTCGGCTCGTGGGACCTCTGAACGGGCCGCGACGCATCGCAGCCCGCGCCTCGCACGGGCCGACCCCCGAGCACGGCGCCCGCCGTCCGCGTGCGCAGCGCGGCTTCACCCTCATCGAACTGCTGGTCGCGCTGCTGGTGGCCGTCGTGCTGATCGGCATGGTCGCCGTCTCGGGCTCGCCCAGCCCCGAGCGCGCGCTGCGCTTCGACGCCGAGCGGCTGGCGCAGCTGCTGTCGCTCGCCCGCGAGGAATCGCAGCTGCGGGGTGCGCCGATCCGCTTCGAGAGCACGTCCGAGGGCTATCGCTTCCTCATCTACAAGGACCGCCAGTGGCGTCCGATCACCGACGACGGCGACCTGCGCGCGCGGCCCTGGGCCACCGAGACGCGGCTGCTGGTGGAGCGGGCCGACGGGCGTCGATCGCTCGACTTCGGTCGCGACCTGGTCGAGCCGCCGTACCGGGTGATGCTGCAGCGTCCGGGCGCCTCCGTCGTCATCGTCGCCAACGGGCTGGGCAGCTTTGAAGTCCAGGAATGACCGCAGGCGCGGGGTGCACGCGTCCGGCTTCACGCTGGTCGAGGTGCTGGTCGCGCTGACGATCGTCGCGGTCGCGCTGATCGCCTCGCTGCGCGCGGTCGGGTCGCTGGCCACGAGCGCGTTCGACCTGCGCCAGCGCACGCTCGCCCAATGGAGCGCGGAGAACCGGCTCGCGCAGATCCGTGTCGAGAACGAATGGCCGGCGCTCGGGCGTCGCGCCTACGACTGCTCGCAGGCCGAATCGACGATGACCTGCGAGGAGGAGGTGTTCGCCACCCCGAACGCGCAGTTCCGCCGCATCGAGGTCAGCGTGTTCCCGACCGCGGGACAGCGTGTGCGCCTCGCTCGCCTCGTCGGCTTCGCCACCACCTCGACGAGGGCGCCATGAGGCGCGGCCGCAACCCGGCACCGCGCCGCGCGCGCGGCTTCACGCTGATCGAGCTGCTGATCGCGGCGGCGCTGCTCGCGGTGCTGGCCGTGCTGTCCTGGCGGGGGCTCGATGCCGTGCTCGCGTCGCGCAAGCAGATCGTCGCCGCCTCCGACGAGCTGCGGGCGCTGATGGTCGCGTTCTCTCAGCTCGACGAGGACCTCCGACGCTCGTGGCCGGTGCGGCTGCTGAAGCTGCAGACGCCGTCCATCGGCTTCACGGTGTCGGGCGAACAGGCCGTGGCCACGCTCGAGCTGCTGCGCGAGTCCGGCGGCGCCACCGAGGCGACCCAGCTGCAGCGCGTCGCATGGCGGCTGCGGGACGGACGGATCGAGCGCGGATTCGGCGCTTGGAGCGCGGTGCCGGGCGCCGGCGGCACGCCGGGCTCGGCCACGGCGCCTGCCAGCTTCGGGACCGGCGGTGCCCAGTCGGGCGCGGACGCCGCCGCCGGCGGGCTGATCTGGCAGCCGGTGCTGGTGGGCGTGGCCTCGATGCAGATGCAGGGCTGGGTCGCGGGGCAGGGCTGGATCGCGGCCGAGGCGCTCGCCGGTCAGCTGCGCGGCGGCATGGACCCGCTGCCCGCGGGCAACCCGACCGCGCCGGCGGCGAGCACCTCGATCCCCCGGGTGACCGGCCTGCTGATCCGCGTGGTGCGGACCGACGGCCGCGTGATGCAGCGCATCCTTCCGGTGACCGACTGACCATGCGCGTGATTCGCAGACATCGGGATCGGCAGCGCGGGGCGGCGATCATCACCGCGATGCTGGTGGTGACGCTGGCCGCGGTCGTCGTCTCCGGGCTGTTCTGGCGCGAGCACGTCGCGGTGCGCTCGGTCGAGAACCGGCTCGCGCTGGCGCAGGCACGCTGGATCGAGCGTGCCGCGCTCGACTGGGCCAAGGTGATCCTGCGCGCCGACGCACGGGCCACCGGTACGGTCGACCACCTCGGCGAAGCCTGGGCGGTGCCGGTGCTCGACACGCGGATGGACGAGACGGTGACCGCCGGCGCGAAGCTCGACGAGGGCTCGAACCGGACCGCGATGCTCGCCGGGCAGATCTACGACGCCCAGTCTCGCTTCAACGTGACCTCGCTGGTCGACGGGCGGGGCGCACCCTCGGCGCCCCACGTCAAGGCGTTCCGCAAGCTCCTGTCGCTGCTCGGCAAGCCCGAGTCGGCGGCCGATCCGATCGTCGCCCGCGTGGTGCAGGGCGCCGACGCGATCGCGCCCGACGGCAAGGTCACCCAGGCCTCGCGCCCGCCGCTCACGCGCCTGGCCGACCTGCTCGACGTGCCGAACCTCGATCCGTCCGTGGTCGCTGCGCTGGAGGCACACGCGATCGTGCTGCCCTCGAACGCGACGCGGATCAACATCAACACCGCAGGCGCGGAGGTGCTCGCTGCGGCGATCGACGGGCTGGATGTCTCGGGCGCACGACAGTACGTGTCGAGCCGCGAACGTGTGCCGGCCATCGACCTCGCGATCGCGGCCTCGGGGTTCCGCGGCAACGTGACGCTCGATCCGGCCCTGCTGTCGGTCGGCTCGAGCTTCTTCCTCGTGACCGGGGTGATACGCTACGACCGGGTCGAATCGCAGACCGAAACCTTGCTGCAGAGAAAGAACAACGACGTGGAAGTGATATGGCAGCTGCGCCTCTGAAGCGGGGCGAAGCCGTCGTCTGGCTGCCCCCGCGCAGCGAGGGCGAACGGGCCTTCGGCACCGAGGCGCGCCTGCTCGCGATCCGCGGCGGCGAGCTGGCCAGCGGCCGCACCGAGCGGGTGTCGCTCGACGGCCTGCAGGGCACGAGCCAGGTCCGTCTGGTGTTCGATCCGCGCGACGTCGTGCTGCTCTCGCCCCAGGTGCCCGCGCTGACCGGCGCGCGGCTCGCCCAGGCCCTGCCCAACGTGGTCGAGGACGCGCTGCTCCAGGATGCGGCGGCCTGCGCGATCGTCGCCGGTGGTGCGCTCGGCGACGGCCGCCGACTGGTCGCCGTGATCGATCGCGAATGGCTCGAGTTCACCGTCGGCGCGTTCGAGCGACGCGGCATGCGCGTGCGCTCGGCGTGGTGCGCGCAGCTCGCGCTCGCCTGGTCGCCCCCGGCGTGGTCGCTGGCCTGCGTGCATGGCGGCCTGGCGCTGCGTACCGGCGAATCGGCGGGCATCGGCTGGACGGCCGGCGAGGATCCCGACTTCCGGACCGAGGCGATCGTGGCCGCCATCGAGACCGCGCTCGCCGGCGAGATGCGACCCGCCTCGATCCAGGCCTTCGTCGACGACGCGTCCTGGGAGCCGTCGCTGCAGCGCGCGGCGTCCCGCCTCGGGCTGCCGGTCGAGGTGTCTGGGCTGGCCGTGCCGACTGCGGGCGGCATCGACCTGCTCGCCGGGCGCGCTGCGGCGGGCCGGCGGATGATGGCCTCGTTCGATCCGCGCGCCTGGCGGCTGCCGGCGGCGCTCGCGGCGGCCTGTGTGGTGGCCGGACTCGCCGGTCTGAACCTGCACTGGGCGCAGATGGCCCGCGAGAAGGACGCGATCCGCCGTTCCCTCGAGGCGACCTTCCGCGGCGCGTTCCCGCAGGCCCAGGTGGTGGTCGACCCGCTGCTGCAGATGAACCGGCAGGTCGCGACGCTTCGGGCGGGCAGCGGGCAGTCCGGACCCGAGGACATGGCGCCGCTGCTGTCCCGCTTCGCACAGGCGCTCGGCAGCAGCGGCATCGACGTGCTCGCCGGGCTCGAGTACCGCGAGGGGCGGCTGAAGGTGCGCTTCCAGCCCCAGCGCGTCGATGGCCGGGCCGCACGCGAGCAGCTGCGCGAGCAGTGCGCGCGCGCCGGGCTGAAGCTGCAGTTCGACAACGAACGGGATCCCACGGCCACCGTGGGACTGCAGTCGTGAGCGCGGTCACCGGCGCGTTCGAGCAGCTGCTGCGCCGCTGGGCGGGCCTGCAGTCGCGCGAGCGCCGCATCCTTGCCGTCGGCGGCGGGCTGGTCCTGCTGGTGCTGGTCTGGCTGCTCGCGTTCGAGCCGGCCTGGCTCGGCCGCAAGAAGCTCGCCACCGAACTGCCCACGCTGCGGGGGCAGCTCGCGCAGATGGAAGGCCTGGCGGCGGAGGCCCGGCGGCTGTCGAGCCAGGCGCCGCAGGGCGTGGACACGCCGGCCCAGCTCAAGGTGGCGCTCGAGCAGTCGATCGAGGCGGCCGGGCTCAAGGGCGCGGTGTCGCAGCTCACGGTCTCCGGCGACCTGATCGACCTGCGCTTCAAGGCTGTTGCGTTCGCGCCCTGGGTGGCATGGTTCGACAGCGCGCTGCGCGAGACCCGACTCCGTGCCATCGACGTCGCCGTCGAACGCGAGACCGCCCCGGGCATGGTCAGCGCACGGCTGACGCTCGAGGCCCAGAAGCGGGGCCCGTGATCCGGTCCCGGCTCGGCCAGTCCTTCGCGGCCCGACGAGGCCGACCCGCCGTCGAGCGGGCCGGTCTCGGCTGGCGCATCGCGATGGCCGTGGGCGGTCTGCTGGCCGTGCTCGGGGTGCTGCTCACGCAGGCGCCGGCGAGCTTCGCCGATGTCGCGCTCGCACGCGCCACGCAGGGCCGGGTGCGGCTCGCGGAGGCCGTGGGCACCGTCTGGCAGGGGCGCGGGCGGATCGTGTTCGCCGACGTGCTCGAGGCCGGCGCCGAGCGTCCGGCCACCGCGACCGTCGCCGGTGTGGTGCTGCCCGGCACCTTCGGCTGGCGCGTCTCGCCGTGGCCGCTGCTGGTCGGCGTGCTGGATGCGCGGGTCGAGCACGACAGCATGCGGCAGGCGGTGCTGCTGACCGGGCGCGTGGGCGAGCTGCGTGCGACGCCGGGTACCTTGAGTCTTCCGCCTGTTGCACTCGATCGACTCGGGTCGCCGTGGAATACAATTCGTCCGACCGGCGCACTGACGTTGTCGTGGGACAGCGTCACGCTGCGAAGCGGGCGGTTCGACGGCCGTGCCTCGATCGAGCTCCACCAGGCCGCCTCGGCGCTCACGCCCGTGCGTCCGCTCGGCGCCTATCGGATCGACGTGGTCGGTTCGGGGGCGCAGGCGCAGGTCAAGATGAATACACTCTCGGGGCCGCTGCGGCTGCAGGGCAGCGGCAGCTGGGATGCCAGATCGGGACTTCGGTTCACCGCCGAAGCGCTGGCCGAAGGGCCGGAGCGGGCGAGGCTGCAGTCGCTGCTCGGGCTGCTCGGCCGCCGCGACGGCGAGCGCACGATCATCAAGATAGGAGCCTGACCCTTGCGTCTCGTTCAGCTGCTGCGGCAGGTGTCACCCCGGTTCGCGCTCGTGCCCGCGCTCGTCCTGGGCGTGCTCGTGCTCGCGCAGCCGTCGGGCACCGCCACGGCGCAGCCTGCAGGTGCGAAGCCCGGTGCCAATGCCCCGATCACGCTGAACTTCAAGGACGCCGACATCGACTCGGTGGTCGGTGCCTTCGGCCACCTGCTGAACCGGACCTTCGTCATCGACCCGCGCGTGCGGGGCAAGGTGACCCTCGAGACGCCGCGTGCGGTGCCGCCGTCGGTGGCCTACGAGCTGCTGCAGTCCGCGCTGCGGCTGCAGGGCTTCGCGATCGTCGAGACGGGCCAGATCTCGCGCGTGGTCCCCGAGGCCGACGCGAAGCTGCAGTCCGGTCCGGTCACCGCGGGGCGCTCGCCGTCTGCCGGCGGCGACAACGTGGTCACCCAGATCTTCCGGCTGACCTACGAGTCGGCGAGCAACCTGGTGCCGGTACTGCGGCCGCTGATCTCGCCGAACAACACCATCGTCGCGTATCCGAACAACAACCAGCTGGTCATCACCGACTACGCGGCCAACCTGCAGCGGCTCGCCCGGATCATCGCGACGCTCGACAGCCCGGCCGCCGGCGAGGTCGAGGTCGTCGGGATGAAGCACGCGCTGGCGAGCGACGTCGCGCTGCAGGTCTCGCGCCTGCTCGACGACCAGGCGCGCGCGGGCGGCGCACCCGGTGCGGCCACCGACCCCGGACAGCGGGTCTCGGTGCTGGCCGACACGCGCATCAACTCGATCCTCATCCGCTCGTCGAGCCCGGCGCGGATGAACCTCGCCAAGACGCTCATCAACCGGCTCGATCAGCCCTCGAGCGAGCCCGGCAACATCCGCGTCGTCTATCTGCGCAACGCCGAGGCGACCCGGCTGGTGCAGGTGCTGCGCGGCGTGCTGGTGGGCGATGCCGGCGGCGGCGCACAGGCCGGCGCCTTCGGGCAGGGCGGGGCGCAGCAGGGCGGCTTCGGCGGTGCGGGCCTCGGCGGGAGCTCGACGGCCAACAGTCCGGTGACCGGCCTGGGCGGCCCGGCGGGCGCGAACTCGCCGGCCACGTCGGCGCTCGGGCAGGGCGGTCAGCAGGGCGGTGGCGTGACCACGGTCGCGGCCGGCGGCGCCGTGATCGCGGCCGATCCGTCGACCAACTCGCTGATCATCACCGCGCCCGAGCCGATCTACCGGAACCTGCGTTCGGTGATCGACAAGCTCGACGCGCGGCGGGTGCAGGTCTACATCGAGTCGCTGATCGTCGAGGTCAGCGCGGACCGGTCGATCGAGCTCGGCCTGCAGTGGCAGTTCCTGTCGCAGGGCAGCAGCACCATCGGCGGCACGAACCTGCCGGCGCGCGGCTCGGGCAGCAACATCCTCGACGTCACCGCCAACATCCTCGGCGTGGGGCGTGGCCTGAACATCGGCGTCGTCTCGAACAAGCCGATCCTGGGCTCGACCGCAGCGGGGACCGCGATCAACCTGGGCGTGCTCGCGCGCGCCCTCGAGACCGAGACCGGCGCGAACATCCTGGCGACGCCGAACCTGGTCACCCTCGACAACGAGGAAGCCCGGATCATCATCGGCCAGAACGTCCCGTTCATCACCGGCTCGTTCTCCTCGACCGGGGCGGCCGGCGGCGCGGTCAATCCGTTCCAGACCATCGAGCGCCGCGACGTCGGCACGACGCTGCGCGTGCGGCCCCAGGTCGCCGAGGGCGGCACGGTCCGCATGCAGATCTTCCAGGAAGTCTCGAGCGTGCAGGATGCGACGCTGGCGGCGGGCCTGATCACCAACAAGCGTGCGATCGAATCCAACGTGCTGGTGGATGACGGGCAGGTGGTGGTGCTCGGCGGCCTGATCGAGGAGCGGCTCGAGGGTGGCGTGAGCATGGTGCCCGGCCTCGGACGCCTGCCGATCCTCGGCAACCTGTTCCGCTACGACAACCGCAAGCGCGTGAAGACGAATCTGATGGTCTTCCTGCGTCCGGTGGTGCTGCGCAGCGCCGAGTCGTCGTACAACGTCACCGCCGACCGCTACGACTACATCCGTCAGCTGCGGGGCGAGCCGGTCGTGCCCGGCAGCGAACTGATGCCCGAACGCGGGCTGCAGCCGCCGGCGATGTCGCCGATGCCGCCGCGGCCGGGCCAGCCGGGTGTGATGCCGCCCGGGCTCGCACCGGCGATCAACGAGGTGCTGCCCGACCGCTGGCGGCCGGTCTCGCCGCGCACGGCGCCCGCCGCCGGGAGCGAGGGCGCGCCCGGCGCGCCGACCCTGCCCGGACAGGCGCCCGCCATCGACCAGCGCCCCGGGGCGCCGACGGCGCCGCAGAGCGGCGTCGCACCCAGCAGTGCGCCGGCGATCGGGCCGGACGGCAGGCCGCTCGGCAACGGCGTGGTGCAGACCGCGCCGAACGAGATCGTGATCCCTCGCAGGCTGGCGGATACGCCCGGCCCCGGCGCGACGAACGCCAACTGAGACGCCGATGAGCCAGGTCTCGCCTTCGCGCTACGTGCCCTACGGCTACGCCCGACAGAACCAGCTGCTGGTGTCGGGCGTGTCGGGCGATGCGATCGAGGTGTGGATCGGCGACGCCACGCCCACGCACGCGCTGGCCGAGCTCTCGCGTCACCTGCCGCTGCGGGTCGTGCCGGTGCGCAAGCCCGGCCCGGAGCTGGCCGCCGCGATCGCCCGGGCCTACTCGCAGCAGGAAGGCTCGGCAGCCTCCGTGGTCGACGAGGTCGAGAGCGATCTCGACCTGTCCCGGCTGCTGCAGGACATCCCGAAGATCGAGGACCTGCTCGAGACCGAGGACGACGCGCCGATCATCCGGATGATCAACGCGCTGCTCACGCAGGCGGCGCGCGACGGGGCCTCGGACATCCACCTCGAGCCGTTCGAGTCGTATTCGATGGTGCGCTTCCGGGTCGACGGCGCGCTGCGCGACGTGGTCCGGCCGCGGCGCGAGCTGCACGCGGCGCTGGTGTCGCGCATCAAGATCATGGCGCAGCTCGACATCGCCGAGAAACGCCTGCCGCAGGACGGCCGCATCACGCTGCGCATCGGCGGTCGACCGGTCGACGTGCGGGTCTCGACGCTGCCGACCGGCCATGGCGAGCGCGCGGTGCTGCGGCTGCTCGAGAAGGACGCCGGACGGCTCGACCTCGGCAAGCTCGGCATGGCCACGGCCACGCTGGGCGAGTTCGACCGCCTGGTCCATCAGCCCCACGGCATCGTCCTCGTGACCGGCCCGACCGGCTCGGGCAAGACGACCACGCTGTATTCGGCGCTCGCCCGCATCGACTCGACCACGACGAACGTGATGACCGTCGAGGATCCGATCGAGTACGACCTCGAGGGCATCGGTCAGACGCAGGTCAACGCGCGGATCGACATGACCTTCGCGAAGGCGCTGCGCTCCATCCTGCGCCAGGATCCGGACGTCATCATGATCGGCGAGATCCGTGACCTCGAGACCGCGCAGATCGCGGTGCAGGCTTCGCTGACGGGTCACCTGGTGCTGGCCACGCTGCACACCAACGATGCGGTCTCGGCAGTCACGCGCCTGATCGACATGGGCGTCGAGCCGTTCCTGCTGTCCTCGTCGCTGCTGGGGATCGGCGCGCAGCGGCTGGTCCGCAAGCTCTGTCCGCAGTGCCGCCAGCCCGATCCGGTCACCCGGGGCTGGCGGGCGGTCGGCTGCCTCGCCTGCAACAAGACCGGCTACGCCGGACGCACCGGCATCTACGAGCTGCTGTCGATCGACGACGAGCTGCGTGCGCTGGTGCACCGCAATGCCGGCGAGGGCGAACTGCGCGCCGCCGCCATCCGCAACGGCATGCAGACGATGCGCGACGACGGCCAGCGCTGGGTGCAGGCCGGCATCACCTCGGTCGACGAGGTGGTGCGCGTGACCCGAGACTGATGCCCGCCTTCCGCTTCGAGGCCGCGACGCCCGCGGGGCGGATCGAGCGGGGCATCGTCGATGCCGACAGCGCCAAGCAGGCGCGCGGTGTGCTGCGCGAACGCGGCCTCACCCCGATCCAGCTCGTCGCGGTCGACGACAAGCCGGCCGCTGCGGGCACCGTCACCTTCGGCGGACGCCTCGGTGACGCCGAGCTCGCGATGGCGACCCGGCAGCTGGCGAGCCTGCTGTCGGCACGATTGCCGCTCGAGCGCGCGCTCGCGGCGGTCGTCGAGCAGGCCGAGCGGCCGCTGGTGCGCGACCGGTTCGCGGCGGTCCGCAGCGAGGTGGTCGCCGGGCAGACGCTCGCCGCGTCGATGGCCAAGTTCCCGCGCGACTTCCCCGACGTCTACCGGGCGCTGGTCGCCGCCGGCGAGCAGTCGGGCGATCTGGCGCTGGTGATGTCGCGGCTGGCCGACTACGTCGAGTCCCGCACGGCGCTCACGCAGCGCGTCAAGCTCGCGTTCACCTATCCGGCGATCGTCACGCTGGTCGCGATCGGGGTGATCGTCGCGCTGCTGACCTACGTGGTGCCGCAGGTGGTCGGCGTGTTCGCGCAGACCAAGCAGAAGCTGCCGCTGCTGACCGTGATCCTGATCGAGCTGTCGGCGTTCGTGCGCAACTGGGGCTGGGCGGTGGCGCTGCTGCTGGTGGCCGCCGGGTTCGGCGCGCGCTCGCTGCTCAAGAGCCCGACGCTGCGCCTGTCCTGGCATCAGCGCCTGCTGCGCGCGCCGCTGTTCGGGCGGCTGATCCGGGGCCTGAACACCTCGCGCTTCGCCTCCACGCTGGCCATCCTGACCGCGAGCGGGGTGCCGCTGATCCGGGCGCTCGATGCGGGCGCGCAGACGCTCACCAACGACGCGCTGCGCGGCAACGTGGATGATGCGATCTCGCGGGTGCGCGAAGGCTCGACGCTGTCGCGGGCGCTTGCCGCGGGCGGCCAGTTCCCGCCGGTGATGATCCACATGATCGCGAGCGGCGAGGCGACGGGCGAGCTGCCCGACATGCTCGAGCGCACCGCCGCCACGCTGTCCTCCGAGGTCGAGCGCCGCACGCTCGCGATGACCAGCCTGCTCGAACCGCTGCTGATCCTGGTGATGGGCGCGGTGGTGCTGCTGATCGTGCTGGCGGTGCTGCTGCCGATCATCGAGATCAACCAGCTGGTGCGCTGAGCTCGGCGGGGCTTGAGATCGGCCGTGCCGGCCCCATCTCGCGCAGGAGTGCCCGTCCACCCAGGAGGACCGATCGCATGTGGCCCGTTCGACTGCTGAAGTTCCTCAAGTCCGCCGGCCGCGACGGTCTGGTGCTGCTGTTCGCGCTGCGCGACCCGGGCACACCCTCGATGGTGAAGGCCGGCATCGTCGCGCTCGCGCTCTACACGGTGAGCCCGATCGACCTGCTGCCCGACATGGCGCTGCTGCTCGGCTGGGCCGATGACCTCGCGCTGCTGATGCTCGGCATCCCGTTCCTGGTGAAGCGGCTGCCGGTGGCGGTCCGTGCGCGCGCCTCGCTGCGGGCCGAGCAGGTGCTCGGCCGGTTCGGCGGTCGCCGGGCCTGAGCGGCGTCGCGGTGCCCGGCGAGGCCGGGCGAGGCCGCACGAGGCCGCACTACAGGCGCAGGGCGCCGGCGTAGCCGGTGAGTTCGAGGTAGCCGCGGCCGACCCGTCGGTCGGCCTCGAACGCGGTCACCGCGCCCTCCCAGTAGGTCGTGCCGGTGCTGCCGCGCGCATCGAGCTCCTGGTCGTCGAAGAGCGGGCGCAGCTCCAGATCCCGGCCCGCCACGCGCACCCGCATGACCACCGGCCAGCGCGCGCCGGTCCGGGCGGACTGCCAGAGCCGCCTGGGCTCGAACGACGGCTTCAGACCGGTGCGCGGCGCACCGTCACGCCCTTCGCGCAGCGTCGCGTCGACCCAGGTGTCGGTGCCGTCGCGGCCGCGCAGGCGGAACGCCATCAGCGCACCGCCGTCGTCCAGGTTCAGGCCCGTCCAGTCCCAGCCCGCGGTGCGCTCGTCGAGGATCTCGCTCGACCATTCGTGATCGAACCAGGCGAGGCCCGCGATCGGCGTGGTCGTGCCGGCCACGCGCAGCTCGCCCGCGACGCCGAGCTGCGGCCGGCTGTAGTACCGGCTCGCCTGCAGCGGCCCCGGCCCCTTGCGCGACCAGCCGGCCTCGCCCTGCAGCAGCGGCGGGGCGCCGGGGTCGAGCACGAGGTCGAAGGCGAACTCTCCGGCGTCGATCCGGGCGCGGTACCGGTCGGTCGCCGGATCGCGCTCGAGTGTCCAGGCCTGCGGACCGCGACCGATCCAGACGCGGGTGTCCCCGGAGGCGGCGCCCGCCCGCTCGAAGCCGGCGCGGGCCGAGCGTTCGGCATGCAGCAGCCGACCGCGCTCGGGCAGCGCCAGTGCGGCGTGGGCCAGCACCAGCTGGGTCGGCGCGAAGCGGCTCGTATTGGCCGTGGGATGCGCAGTGCGGCTGCGGAAGAAGGTCAGCTGGAAGCCGGCATCGGGGGCGCCCGAGCGGCGGATCCATCCGGTGACGTACCACCATTCGGTGCGGTGATCGGGGTGGGCGCCGAAGTCTGCGGGGAAGCGCATCGGGGTGTCGCGCGGCACCGCGGCCCAGGCGAACGGGACGGCCTGCGCCGAGGTGTCCGCCGCGGCCGCGAAGGACGGCAGGCCGCCCGCCCAGGGGAGCGCGCGCAGCAGGCGTCTGCGGGGCGCTTGCATCACCAGTCCTGCCTGACCGCCGCAAGCGGTCCGGCGCCGAGTGCACTGCGCGCGGCCAGCAGCGCGCTCGCCACGGCGGCGATCACCAGCGTCGCCGCGCTCGCCGCCAGCAGCCCGAGCGGCCAGTGCACGTCCATCGTCCAGTGGAACGACTGCGGGTTCACGCGCTCGATCAGCACCAGCCCGATCGCAGCCCCCACCACGCCGCCCCAGGCCACGGCCACAGCGACCGTGATCGCCGACTCGATCGCGAGCTGCGCCATCAGCTGGCCGCGGCGCACGCCGATGTGGCGGAGCATGCCGAACTCGCGCGCCCGCACCAGGGCCTCGCCGGCGCAGGCCGCCGCGACACCGAACAGGCCGACCAGGATCGCGATCGCCTCGAGCGCATAGGTGACCGCGAAGCTGCGGTCGAAGATCCGCAGGCTCAATGCGCGGATGTCGGCGGCGCTGCGCCATTCCAGCGCGGCCAGTGCCGGCGTGGCGAGCGCGATCGCCGCGATCGTGTCGTCGGGGCGGGCGCCGGGCGCCAGCCAGAGTGCGACATCCGAGGCGCCTGGCTCGCCGCCGAGCGCCCGCCAGTCGGTGCTCGCGATCGCGAGTGCACCGTGCTGGCGGGCGTAGTCCCGCCACACGCCCGCGACGAAGAAACGCGGTGCGGCCCCGGGGGTCGGCGTGCCCACCGGCAGCTCGATGCGATCGCCGGGGCGCATCCGGTAGCGATCGAGCATCGGCTCGGAGATCCAGACCGCGATCGCACCCGGGGGCGGGCTCAGTGCCTCGCCGGTCAGCGGCAGACGGTGCTGCGGATGGCGCGGATCGAGCTCGCGCACCAGCAGCGCGACCGCCGGCCGGTCGGGGTCGAGGCCGAGCTCGACGGTGCGCAGGAACTCCGCGCGCACGACGCCCGGCGCCCCCGCGATGGCCCGCTGCAGCGCGTCGTCGAGCGGCGCACCGCCCGTCGAGGGGACCCGCGCATAGACATCGGCGGGCAGGACCGCATCGAGCCAGTCCGCGACCGAGATGCGGAAGCTGCTCACCATGATCGCCATCGCCGAGGACAGCGCGAAGCTCGCGACCACGCCGGCCAGGCCCGCCGCCACGGTGCCCGGGGACTGCGCGATCCGGGTCGTGGCGAGCCAGGCCGCGGGCAGGTCCCACAGACGCCGGTCGGCCATGCCGGCGAGCCCGCGGCCCAGGCTCCGGGTGATCAGGGGCACGCAGGCCACGCCGGCCACCAGCCATGCGGCGATTGCGGCATAGGCAGGCAGCGGCAGCCCGCCGATCGGCGGCAGCGCCAGCAGCGCCGCGCCGGCGAGGGCCAGGCCGAGCGCGAGCCGCCCGCGGGCGAGCCCCGCGAGCGAGTCTTCGGCACTGCCGCTGCGCAGCGCGCGGGCCGGGACCATCCGCGAGGCGGCCCAGGCCGGCGCCAGGGCGCCGAGCACGCCGACCGCCAGGCCGAGCGCGGCGAATCCACCGAGCGCCGCAGGCGGCAGGGCGAGCCGTGGACGCGACCCGCTGAAGTAGCCGCCGCCGAGGTCTCCGCCCACGGCGGCGAGCAGCGCGAGCGCGAGGCCCACGCCCGCGAGCGTCCCGAGGACCGCCCCGGCCGCGCCCAGCACCGCACCCTGCGCCAGCACCGCGCCCAGCCGCGCGCGACGCGAGGCGCCGAGCACGCCGAGGAGCGCGAGTTCGCCCTGCTGGCGGACCACCGACAGCGCCATCGTCGCGAACACCAGGAAGGCACCGGTGAACAGCGCGACCAGCGCCAGCACGTTGAGGTTCACCCGGTAGGCCCGCGAGACGTTCGACATCCGCTGCTCCGCGGCATCCGGCGTCGACCAGGTCGCATCGGGGCCGAGTCGCGACGCGACCGCACGCTGCACGGCGACGGCGTCGGCCCCCTCGGTCAGCCGCAGGTCGATGCGCGAGAGCCGCCCCAGCCAGCCGAGCCGCCACTGCGCGCTGCCGAGGTCCATCACCGCGAGCCGCTGTCCGGGTGCGGCGCCGGGCACGGTCCCGGCCACCCGCAGTGGCACCGTCGCGAGACCGACCCGCAACGACAGCGTGTCGCCCGTGCCCACCCCGAAGGCCTCGAGCGCCGCCTGCGACAGGAAGATCGCATCGGGATCGAACAGCGACGAGCCGCTGCCGCCCGAGCCTTCGTCGGCCGGTCGGGGCAGCAGCGCGAGCGTGACGGCGGCGGCGGCGAACGGGTCGATCGCGACCAGCCGAAGCGTGCGGGGCAGGGGCCTCGCATCGGGGGCTGGCCGGGCCGAGGCCGGCGTCGCGTCCGCCCGGACGACGCCGGCCACCGTCACCTCGGTCTCGATCACCGGGCTGGCCGCAGCGAGGCCTTCGATCGGCGCCTCCGAGAGCCGCGCCCAGGTCGCCTCGTCGAAGGATTCCGCACGCGCCCGGATCTGCGCATGCGCTTCGCCGTTGACCGTCGCGATCGCCTGCCTGAACTCCTCGAGCGCCGACGCGTTCACGAGGTGGATCGCGAGCGCCAGGGCGACGCCGATGGCCACCGCGAGGACCGAGGTGAGGGCCCGGCCGGGTGCGGCGCGCCACTGGCCGGCGGCGAGCCAGAGCCACCAGCGCAGCGTGGTCGCGTCCGGAAGGAAGCGACTCACCGCGAAGCCCGGCCCCGGCCCGGACGACGGCGCCAGAGGCGGCTCGACGGCGCATGCCTCATGCCGCCGTCTCCAGACCGGCCGGCGTCAGCCTGAGCCGCCGCTCGGCGATCGCGGCGGCCTGCAGCGAGTGGGTGACCATCAGCAGCGCCGCGCCGTGCGCCCGCACCTGCTCGTCGATGAGCGCGAGCGCGGCGGCGCCGGTGCGCGGGTCGAGGTTGCCGGTCGGCTCGTCGGCGAGGATCAGTCGCGGCCGGTGCACCAGGGCCCGGGCGAGCGCCACGCGCTGCTGCTCGCCGCCGGACAGCTCGCGCGGCATCGACAGGCTGCGATCGCCCAGGCCGACGCGCTCGAGCATCGCCTCGGCCCGCGGGCGCGCCTCGGCGGCCGGCACGCCGGCGAGCAGCAGCGGGATAGCGACGTTCTGCCACAGCCGCAGGTGCGGCAGCAGGTGGAAGGCCTGGAACACGAACCCGATCTCACGCGCTCGCAGCCGGGCCGCGGCATCCTCGTCCATCGCGTGGATGGGCTGGCCGGCGAGGCGGATCGTGCCCGAGTCGGGACGCTCGAGCCCGGCGACGAGGTTGAGCAGGGTCGACTTGCCGACGCCCGACTCGCCGAGCAGGGCCACGCGCTCGCCGGGAAACATCGTCAGCCCGATCCCGGCGAGCACCTCGCGCTCCGGGCCGAAGCGCTTGTGCAGGTCGGTCACCTCGAGCGTGGGTGGCGCGGGTGGGGCCGCATCGCCACCGGGGCGACCGGCCGCCGGATCAGCGACCGACGCTGCGCCCGCAGCCCGTGGGGACTCGGCCGACGGATCGCCCGCCGGACGCCGCGGGACCCCCTCGGGACGGGCGGCGTCGTTCATCGGGAGGCTCCGAGACGCGAATCGGTGGTTCTGGAGGGTCGCATCGGGCTCGTCGCGGCATCGTGCACCGCAGCAGGCCCCCTATGATACGGGGCCTCCCAAGACCCTTCGCGACGTCCGGCCGCCCGCGTGCCGTCTGCCGCATCACTGACGACCGCCCATGCAGACCGATTCCGTCGCGGCCCGGCCCCGATTCTTCGACCATGTCGCCGCCACGCGCGCCGACGCGCGCGCCGAACTGTGCCGCACGCTCCTCGAGCCGACCGCGTCGATCCCGCCGAAGTTCTTCTACGACCGTCTGGGCTCGGCCCTGTTCAGCGCGATCACCGAGCTGCCCGAGTACTACCCGACGCGCACCGAAGCCGCGATCATCGCTGCGCATCGCGACGCGATCGCGCATCGCGTCGGCCGCGGTGCCACGCTGATCGACCTTGGTGCCGGCGACTGCCGCAAGGCGGCCTCGCTGCTCGACGTGCTCGCCCCCGCGCAGTACGTGGCGGTCGACATCTCGAGCGCGTTCGTCTCGCAGGCGCTCGACGCCCTGCAGCGCCAGCACCCGGCGCTCGAGACGGTCGGTGTCGGCACCGACTTCGCCGAGGCGCTGTGGCTGCCCGACGCCGTCCGTGCCGCAGGGCGCACGTTCTTCTATCCGGGCTCGAGCATCGGCAACTTCGCCCCGTCCGACGCCTGCGCGTTCCTCGCGCGCCTTCGTGCGCAGGCCGGCGCTGACGGGGGCCTGCTGATCGGCGTGGACCTCGTGAAGGCGGTGGCGGTGCTGGAGGCCGCGTACGACGACCCGCTCGGCGTGACCGCCGCCTTCAACCTCAACGTGCTGCGCAACGTCAACGCGCTGATTGGTACCGACTTCGACGTCGCCGGCTGGGCCCACGTCGCGCGCTTCGATCCGGCCGCCTCGCGCATCGAGATGCACCTCGAGGCGCGCCGCGCGTGCGAGCTGCGCTGGCCGGGTGGCGCACGGTCCTTCGCGGCCGGCGAGCGCATCCACACCGAGAACTCGTACAAGTACACGGCCGAATCGTTCACCGCGCTGCTGGCGGATGCTGGCTGGGCGGCGACGCAGCACTGGATCGATCCGCGCGGCTGGTTCGCGCTGGTGCATGCCGTGCCGCGCGCCGGGTCGGCCGCGGGCCCGGTGCCGGCCTGAGCGTCCGGCCTCGCGCGATGCCGGGCGCCGGCCGCGCACGGCG
>CAIUGQ010000059.1 GCA_903898725.1 uncultured Burkholderiales bacterium
CACCGCCGCCACCGCCGCCACCGCCGCCGCCATTACCGCCGCCACCGCCGCCACCGCCGCCACCGCCGCCACCGCCGTCGCCGCCACCACCACCACCGCCGCCGCCGTCACCACCACCGCCGCCACCACCACCGCCGTCACCACCGCCCGTGCTGCTCTCGGACCGGTTCTGGGCAACGACCACCGGCGGGGCGCCGGCGGGGACGCCCGCCAGGGTGCCCGGCGTCCAGCCGCCGATGAATCCGCCCGGCGTCGCGCCGCCGTCACCGGCCATCGGGGCGGTCTCGCCGGGTGCGCCGGTGTAGAAGCCTGCGAGCGGTGCGCCGCCCAGGCTGGCCGTTTCCATCAGCGAGACGCGCGGCGTCGGCGCATTCGCGACGGGCGCGTCGTCCTCGAACACGGCCGCCTTCACGCGGGTGTCGCGCTCCGCCTTCGGTGCGCAGTCGACCGGCATCCGCTTCATGGCCGTCTGGGTGGGCACCGGGGCCTTGGCCGCCACCGCGCCGTCGGCCTTCACCACCGGCTTCGGGCGCACGACCTTCGGACGCGGCTTCGGCGCGGGCGCGACGGCCGGCGTACCACCGACCCCCGGCGTCGCATCGGCCGAGACAGGCACCGCCGGCTTGGCCGCCGCCGGAGGCGTCACCCGCTTGCGGACCTGGGGCTTCGGCTTGGGCTGGGCCGGTACGTCGACGAAGCACTCTTCGGCCACCGCCACGCCTGGCACGCCGGTCGCGACGAGCGCGGCGACGAAGCAGGCAACGGGCAGAGCGCGGATCAGGAAGCGGGGGCGTCGGGTCATCGGGGTCTCGGTGTTCGACCTGTATGGATCCGGATTCTCCGGCCCTGACACGCGCCAACGAGGAACTACGGCACGCCCGGCGGACGGACGGACAGCGGCGAACGTAGAATGTGGTGTATTCCCGCCCACCGGCGACCGCAAAGCGGCTTCGCCTCGCCCATCATCGCCCCCGCAATGAACAACGACGTCTTCCTGCGTGCGCTGCTGCGCGAGCCCACCGAACACACCCCGATCTGGCTGATGCGCCAGGCGGGCCGCTACCTCCCCGAGTACAACGCGACGCGCAAGCGCGCCGGCAGCTTCCTGGCGCTCTGCAAGGCGCCCGAGCTCGCCTGCGAGGTCACGCTGCAGCCGCTCGAGCGCTGGCCGCTCGATGCCGCGATCCTGTTCTCGGACATCCTCACCGTGCCGGACGCGATGGGCCTCGGCCTGTACTTCGCCGACGGCGAGGGCCCGAAGTTCGAGCGGCCGGTCCGCGACGAGGCCGCGGTGGCCGCGCTCGCCGTGCCCGATCCCAACGTCGAGCTGCGCTACGTGATGGACGGCGTCTCCACGATCCGCCGGGCGCTGAACGGCCGCGTGCCCCTGATCGGCTTCTCCGGCAGCCCGTGGACGCTCGCCTGCTACATGGTGGAGGGCGGCGGCAGCGACGACTTCCGGCAGGTCAAGTCGATGCTCTACAAGCGGCCCGACCTGATGCACCGGATGCTCGCGGTCACCGCCGACGCGGTCCGCGACTACCTGAACGCCCAGATCGACGCCGGCGCCCAGGCCGTGATGATCTTCGACACCTGGGGCGGCATCCTGCCCGACGGCCACTACCAGAAGTTCTCGCTCGGCTACATCCGCCGGGTGCTCGAGGGCCTGCGCCTCGAGCGCGAGGAGCGCGCGCCCGACGGCAGCGTCAAGCGCGTGCGCGTGCCCTCGATCGTCTTCACCAAGGGCGGCGGCCTGTGGCTCGAGGACATCGCCGCCAGCGGCTGCGACGCGGTCGGCCTCGACTGGACCGTCAACCTCGGCCAGGCCCGCGCCCGCGTGGGCGACCGGGTGGCGCTGCAGGGCAACCTCGATCCGATGATCCTGATGGCCGACGGCCCCCAGATCCAGGCCGAGGCGGTCAAAGTGCTCGAGAGCTGGGGACCGCCCCAGCCCGGCCAGGGGCATGTGTTCAACCTCGGCCACGGCATCTCGCAGTTCACGCCGCCGGAGTCGGTCACCGCGCTCGTCGAGGCGGTGCACAGCTACAGCCGCGAGCAGCGCCGGCGCGGCGCCGCAGCCTCCGGCCTCTAGCGTCGGCGCACCACTTATGCACACAACCGTCGGCTTCGGCCGACGGACGGCGCGCGCCCGCGCACGGCCGAGCTCGCCTTCGCAAGTGCTTGATTGTCAAGCGTTTATATTTGTCGAAAAAGTGTGCAGGTCGGCTGAAACCCGCCAGCCGCGCGGGTCGGCGGGCTTTGATGCACGTCTGTCCACACTTTTATCCACAGGTTTTGTGAACACCTTGGAAAACCGTCGGCGGCCCCGAGGTTTGCGACCGATTTGAAGGATTCACTTTAAGTTCGCCCGTGGCTGACGAGCCCACCATCGCCCGCGTCGCGCTTGACGTGCCGCTCCCAGAGCCGTTCGATTACCGGCTCGCGGAGGGCTGGCGACCCGAGGTCGGAGACTGGGTGATCGTGCCCTGGGGCAGTTCGCGCCGGGTCGGGCTGGTGGTCGGGCTGGCCGACGCCTCGGACGTGCCGCCCGAGCGGCTGCGCCCGCTTGAGGCGCCGCTCGCCGGCATGCCGAGGATGCCGCCGCACTGGCTCGACTTCGTCGAGTTCGGCGCGCGCTACTACCACGCGGGGGTCGGCGAACTCGCGCTGCCCTCGGTGCCCAAGCTGCTGCGCGCCGTGCCGACCGCCCGCAGCCGGGGG
>CAIUGQ010000060.1 GCA_903898725.1 uncultured Burkholderiales bacterium
CCCGTCGAGGCGGCCCGTCCGGCCGCCCCCGCACCGTCGACACGCACCCCCGAGCGCATGCCGTCGACCCCGCCCCGGGCGCCGGCGCGCGGCGGCGCGGTGTCGCCGATGCCGCTGACCGGGGCTACGGGCCGTGGCGGACGACGCGCGGCGAACGAGCAGTCGAAGCTCTTCGTGCTCGACACCAACGTGCTGATGCACGACCCGGCGAGCCTGTTCCGCTTTGCCGAGCACGACGTGTTCCTGCCGATCGTGACGCTCGAGGAACTCGACGATCACAAGAAGGGCATGTCGGAGGTCGCCCGCAACGCGCGCCAGGTGAGCCGCTCGCTCGACGCGATGGTCGCCGACGTCGAGGAAGGCATCGAGCAGGGCATCACGCTCGACAAGCTCGGCAACCGCGAGGCCACCGGTCGGATGTTCCTGCAGACTCAGGCACTGACCTCGTCGCTGCCCGATACGCTCGCCACCGGCAAGGCCGACAACCAGATCCTCGGCGTCGTCCGCGCGCTCAAGCACAAGTACCCCGATCGGCAGGTCGTGCTGGTGTCCAAGGACATCAACATGCGGATCAAGGCCCGGGCCCTGGGGCTGCCGGCTGAGGACTATCACAACGACCAGGTCGTCGACGACCTGGACATGCTGTACGCCGGCACGCTCGCGCTGCCCGCCGACTTCTGGGACCGCCACAGCAAGGGCATGGAGTCCTGGCAGCAGGGCGGATCGAACTGGTACCGCATCACCGGCCCGGCCGTGCCCGGCCTGATGCTCAACCAGTTCGTCTACCTCGACGGCGAGATGCCGCTGGCGGCGCAGGTCAAGGAGCGCAATGGCAAGACCGCGGTGCTGCAGACACTGCGTGACTTCAGCCACCTGAAGAATGCGGTCTGGGGCGTGACCGCCCGCAACCGCGAGCAGAACTTCGCGCTGAACCTGCTGATGAACCCCGAGATCGACTTCGTCACGCTGCTCGGGCAGGCCGGCACCGGCAAGACGCTGCTGGCACTGGCTGCCGGGCTGGCGCAGACGCTCGAGCACAAGCGCTACACCGAGATCATCGTGACCCGCGCGACCGTGCCGGTCGGCGAGGACATCGGCTACCTCCCCGGCACCGAGGAAGAGAAGATGCAGCCGTGGATGGGTGCGCTCGAGGACAACCTCGAGGTGCTGACCCAGGGCAACGGCGCCGGCGGCGAATGGGGCCGCGCGGCGGCCACCGATCTGATCCGCTCGCGGATCAAGGTCAAGGCGCTGTCGTTCATGCGCGGGCGCACGTTCATGAACAAGTACCTGATCATCGACGAGGCGCAGAACCTGACGCCCAAGCAGATGAAGACGCTGGTCACGCGGGCCGGTCCCGGCACGAAGGTCGTCTGCCTCGGGAACATCGCGCAGATCGACACGCCCTATCTCACCGAAGGCTCGTCGGGCCTGACCTACGTCGTCGACCGCTTCAAGGGCTGGGGCCATGCGGGCCACGTGACGCTGCAGCGCGGCGAGCGTTCGCGGCTGGCGGACGTCGCAGCCGACGCGCTCTAGGCGGCGCGGCAGGGCGCACGCCGCGCCCTGCCCGCTCCGGCGCCCGGCTCGGGCACCGCCCGCTCAGTACGGGTTGGCGGGTGCGTAGTTCTCGAACTTGGTGTACTGGCCGAGGAAGGTCAGCGTGACCGAGCCGATCGGTCCGTTGCGCTGCTTGCCGATGATGATCTCGGCCATGCCCTTGTTCGGCGAGTCCGGGTCGTAGCGGTCCTCGCGGTGGATGAACAGGATGACGTCGGCGTCCTGCTCGATCGCGCCCGACTCGCGCAGGTCAGACATGATCGGCTTCTTGTCGTTGCGCTTCTCGACCTCGCGCGAGAGCTGCGACAGCGCGATCACCGGCACGCTCAGCTCCTTGGCGAGCGCCTTGAGCGAACGCGAGATCTCGGCGACCTCGGTGGCGCGGTTCTCGCCGCTCGAGCCGGTGCCGGACATCAGCTGCAGGTAGTCGACCATCACCAGGCCGAGCTTGCCGTACTGACGCGCGAGCCGACGCGCCCGGGCGCGCAGCTCGAGCGGATTCAGCGCGGGCGTCTCGTCGATGAACAGGTTCGCGTCCTGCATCTTCTGGATCGCGCTCGTCAGGCGCGGCCAGTCGTCCTCGGTGAGGCGTCCGGTGCGCAGCCGCTGCTGATCGATCCGGCCGACCGAACAGACCAGACGCATGGCGAGCTGCGTCGCGCCCATCTCCATCGAGAACACCGCGACCGGCATGCCCTGGTCGATCGCCACGTGCTCGCAGATGTTCAGCGCGAACGCCGTCTTGCCGACCGAGGGCCGCGCCGCGAGGATGATCATGTCGCCGGGCTGCATGCCCGAGGTCATCCGGTCGAGATCGGTGAAGCCGGTGGGCACGCCGGTGATGTCGTTCGGGTTCTCGCGGTTGTAGAGGTCGTCGACGCGCTCGACCACCTGCGCGAGCACCGACTGCAGGTCCTGGAAGCCGGCGCGCCCGCGCGAGCCGTCCTCGGAGATCTGGAAGACCTTGGATTCGGCCTCGTCGAGGATCTGGCGGGTATCGCGGCCCTGGGGGTTCAGTGCGGTCGTGGCGATGTCGTCGGAGACGCTGATCAGCCGACGCAGCACCGCACGATCGCGCACGATCTCGGCATAGCGGCGTGCATTGGCCGCCGACGGCGTGCCGCTGGCCAGCGCGTTGAGGTAGGACAGCCCGCCGGCTTCCTCGAGCTTGCCGGTGGAGCGCAGCGCATCCTGCAGCGTGAGCACGTCGGCCGGCTGGTTGCGCTCGAGGAGCTTCGCGAGGTGCTGCCAGATCAGCCGATGGTCATGGCGATAGAAGTCCTCCTCGCGCAGCACGTCGCCGATCTTCTCCCAGGCGGCGTTGTCGAGCAGCACGCCGCCGAGCACCGACTGCTCGGCCTCGATGGAATGCGGTGGCACGCGCAGCGCGGCGACCTCGCGGTCGCTGGACTGGGAACCGGGGAGCGGGGTCGGAAGGGCG
>CAIUGQ010000061.1 GCA_903898725.1 uncultured Burkholderiales bacterium
GGCTCGGATCGAGCGACTCGTCGAGGCCGAAGACGTTGCCGCCGACCGACAGGTCCATGCCCGCGCAGAAGGCCCGGCCCGCGCCGGTGACCACGATGGCGCCGATGGCGTCGTCCGCGCTCGCCCGCCGGTAGGCATCGACGAGCTCGTCGGCCATGGTCACGGTGAAGGCGTTCAACTGCTCCGGACGGTTCAGCGTCAGCGTCAGGACGCGGTCGTCGATCTGCCAGCCTAGGGTGGTGTAGCTCATGGTCGCGCTCCCTGGATGCAAAAAGGCCAGGGACGGTGCCCTGGCCTTTCTGTATGGATCTTGGTGGACCGAAGGAGGATCGAACTCCCGACCTCCGCATTGCGAACGCGGCGCTCTCCCAGCTGAGCTATCGGCCCTGAGAAGCCCTCAACTATATCCAAACGGCTTGGGTCGTGCAAATCCGCGGACGGACGGTCAGAGCCCCAGCGTCTTCGGCAGCCAGAGGGCGATGACGGGGAAGGCGATGAGCACCGCCAGCCGCAGGATGTCCGCGAGCAGGAAGGGCATCACGCCCTTCCAGATCTGGCTCGTCGGCACGTCGGGCAGCACGCTTCTCAGGACGAAGACGTTCATGCCCACCGGTGGGCTGATCATGCCGATCTCCACCACACAGACGATCAGGATGCCGAACCAGATCGGGTCGAAGCCGAGATGCACGATCAGCGGAAAGAAGATCGGCACCGTCAGCAGGATCATCGACAGCTCTTCCATCGCCGTGCCCAGCAGCACGTAGACGAAGCAGATCGCGACGATGACGGCGAGCGGATGGATCTGGAATTGCTCGACGAAGTCCTTCAGGTCGTTCGGCATCGAGGTGAAGTTCGCGAAGCTCGCGAACACCGACGCGCCGATCAGGATCGTGAACAGCATCGCGGTGGTCCGCGCCGACGACACCAGGATGTCGACGAGCACCGGCCACGACAGCGTGCCCCGCAGCAGCGCGAACAGGAAGCCGCCCATCGCGCCGATCCCGGCGGCCTCGGTCGGCGTGAACCAGCCGCCGTACATGCCGCCCATCACGATCCCGAACAGCACCACCACGCCCCAGATCGACTTGAGCGCGGCCAGGCGCTGCGCCCAGCTCGAGCGCTCGCCGGGCGGTCCGAGCTCGGGGTTGCGCGCGGTGACGATCGCCGCCGCCGCCATGTAGAACAGCATCGCCATCAGGCCGGGCAGCACGCCGGCCGCGAACATCGCACCGATGCTCTGCTCGGTCATGATCGCGTAGAGCACCATGATCACCGACGGCGGGATCAGGATGCCGAGCGTGCCGCCGGCCGCGATCGAGCCTGCGGCGAACGAGTCGCGGTAGCCGAAGCGGCGCATCTCCGGCATCGCGACCCGGGCCATCGTCGCGGTGGTGGCGATCGAGGAACCGCAGATCGCACCGAAGCCGGCACAGGCCATCACGGTCGACATCGACAGCCCGCCCCGGCGGTGACCGATGAACGAGTAGGCCGCGGCATAGAGCTCGCGCGACATGCCGGCGCGGGTCACGAAGTTGCCCATCAGCACGAAGAGGGGCACCACCGACAGCGTGTACTTCGCGATGTCGAGGATCTCGGTCGTCGTCGAGGCGACCGCGGCATTCCACGAGCGCATCCACCACAGTCCGGCGAAGCCGACCACCGCCATGCTGAAGGCGATGGGCACGCGCAGCGACATCAGCGCGAACATCGCCACGAACCCCAGGAGCGTCTCGATCATGGTCGGTGGCCCGGGTTCAGACGGCGCCGGCCGCAGGCGTGTCGTCGGCGCCGGCATCGGCCGGCGGCCGGAACGCGAGGACGAGGTGCATCAGCGCGGTCAGCGCGATCAGCACGCCGGCCGCGTAGTACCACGGCCCGAGCGCGAGCTGCAGCTGCGCGGTCGTATCGCCCTGCTCCGTCGTGCGCGCCGCGCGCACGAACACGAGCCAGGCGCCACCGGCGAGCAGCGCGGTGCAGATCAGGTTCGAGATCAGGCCCTGCACCGCGCGCAGCGCGGCGGGCAGCAGGTGATCGAGCAGGTCGAACAGCACATGCTCGCCGCGCAGGGAGGTGAGCGGCAGGCCGGCGAAGATCACGCCGAACATCATCAGTTCCGTCACCTCGAGACTCCCCGGGATCGATCGGTCGAGGAGCTTTCGGCACAGGACGTCGACGAAGGTCAGCGCCATCATGCCGAACAGGCTGGCGCCGGCGATCCAGCCGAGGCCGCGTTCGAGGTGTCGGATCACGGAGGGGAGCGGAGGTGGGAGACGTCGTCTGCGGGCCCGGCGCACGCCCGTGGCGTGCACCGGGTGGTCGACCTCAGTTCTTCGCGATCTCGGCGCGGAACTCCTTGAGCACCTGCTCGGCGTTCGTCAGGCCCTTGGCCTTCGCGTCGGCGACCCACTTCTGCTCGAGCGGCGCGGTCTTGCCGCGGATCTCCTCGACGAAGGATTTCGCGGCCAGGGTGTTCACCACGCCGGCGGTCTGCATGAACGCGTTCGCACGGCGATCGACCGAGTCCCAGCCGCGGCCGAACATGCGCGCGGCCGTCTCGCCCGACAGCTTCTCGATCACGGCCTGATCGGCCTTGGAGATCTTGTTCCAGGTGCCCTCGTTCATCACGAACGCGAAGCTCGTGTTGTACAGGCCGCCCGGGAAGGTCGTCTTGTGCTTGATGACCTTGTCGATCTTGAACGACTCGACGGATTCGGCCGGGAACCAGGTGCCGTCCATCACGCCGGAGGACAGCAGCTCGTACGACTCGGGTGCCGGCTTGAGCGTGATGTTGGCGCCCAGCGCCTTGCCGATCTCGTTGACCATGCCGCCGCCGACGCGGAACTTCAGACCCTGCAGGTCGGCCAGCGAATTGAGCGGCTTCTTGGTGTTGAACACGATGCCGGGGCCGTGGGTGAAGACGGTGATGACCTTCAGGCCCTTGTGCTCGTTCGCCGCCTTGAAGAGGTGCTTCTCGTACATGCGCTGGTAGGCCACCGAGTTCGCTTCGGCGGAGTCGCCGAGGAACGGCAGCTCGGCCATCTGCGTCAGCACGTAGCGACCCGGCGTGTAGCCGTGGACGCTGTAGGACAGGTCGGCCAGACCGTCGCGCACCGCGTCAAAGGTGCCGGGCGGGGCGACCACGGCCTTGGGCAGGATGTTGCACTTCACGCGGCTCGCGGTGGCCTGCGCCACCTCTTCGCACCACTTCGCCTGCGACTGCGACAGCGTGTGCGTGGGCGGCAGCCAGCTCGATGCGGTCAGGACGACCTGCGCGGACACGTTGCCGGCGGCGGACAGGCCGAGGCCCACGAGGGCTGCGGCGATCTTGGTGCGATGCATGTCTCCGACTCCTTGCACAGGGGCCCGTGGGCGGATGCCCAGGCTAGAACGATGAAACGGCAATTGTTTAGGGTTGAACCATTTTCCGCAAGGGACGCCGGCTCTGGCCGGACGGCCCCCACGAGGCCGCGCGACGGTATCACAGCCCGGACGTGGGACCCTCACCCGCGCGAGGCGGGGCCGCGGCGAGGTCCTGGAAAAGAAAAAGGCGCACGTCGCCGTGCGCCTTGAAATGGCAGCGTCGCTGCCTCTCCTCCTCCTCGATACGCGGTTCCCAGGACGCACCGGGGTGCGTCGGGATTGAGGCGGATGCTAACTAAACGGTCATGGGGCGTCCATCATTTTTTCGCATCCGAGACTGCCGCACTGCAGCATCGGAGACGCCTCATCGCACCCCGGACACGGTGCCGAGACAATGCTGCGCCATCGCGTCGACGACCGCGGGCAGACTGCCCAGCGCGGGCTCCACGCGGACCGCCAGACCCGGGTGCCGGGCCGTGATCGCGGCGAGGCGATCGGGCAGGTCGCGCAGTACGTGGCCGCCGGCCGCGAGGAACACGGGGGCGACGACGAGGGCCGTCGCACCGCGCGCCACCAGCGTGTCGACGGCCGTCGCGAGGTCGGGCGTCATGAACTCGAGGAACGCCGACTCGACCGGCGTGGCGGGCGAGAGCTCGGCCATGCGCGCCGCGATCGCGGTCATCGTGTCGGCCCAGCGCGGATCGCGGGCCCCGTGACCGAAGAGCACGATGCCGGTCGTCATCTCATTCTCCCGACCCAGCCGAGCATGCCGAACGCAACCGCAAGGGCCACCATGCTGGGAATGCTGACCGACAGCCAGGCCGGCCAGGTATTGAGCAGGCCGAGGTGCGAGAACAGGCCGTTGAGGAAGTGGAAGGCGACGCCGAGCATGATGCCGGCGAACACCTTGTAGCCGATGCTGCCCGCACGCACCTGCAGATAGCCGAAGGGCAGCGCCAGCGTCATCATCACGATGACCGCGAGCGGATAGACGATCTTCTTCCACAGCGCGATCTCGTAGCGCTCGGCGTTCTGGCGGTTCTCGCGCAGGTGCCGGGTGTACTGCACCAGCCCGAGCAGCGACATCCGATCGGGTTCGAGCATCGCGACCCGCACGATGTCGGGTCCGAGCTCCGAGGGCCAGGATCGCTCGGCCTCCCGGACCACCCGCGAACTGAGCGTGGGCAGACGGTCGAGCGTGCGGCCCGACACGAACTCGGTCTCCTCGATGTCGGTGAGCCGCCAGTGCCCGTTGCCGGCGAAGACCGCATGCTTGGCGCGGATCACCGAACGCAGCGTGAACTCGGTGTCGAACTCGAAGATCTGCAGGTTGTCGAGCGAGGCGTCGGGCCGCAGGACACCGATGTTCACGAAGCGCAGCCGCAGCGGCGTGCCATCGGCCTCGCGCAGCGTGTCCTTGATCCACATGCCCGAGCGGAACTGGCCACCGACCGCGGTGCCGAGCGCGGTCAGCCGCAGGCTCTGCGCCAGCCGCTCGGCCGGCGGCGCGACCACCTCGCCGATCAGCGCGGTGAGCAGCGCGAACACCGCCCCCACCACCAGCACGCCGCGCAGCGCCAGCGTGCGCCCCATCCCGGCCGCCCGCATGGCGGTGAACTCCGAGTGCGAGGCGAACTGCGCGAGTGCGTAGATGGCGCCGATCAGGGCGGCGATCGGCATCAGCTCGTAGACATGGCTCGGCAGCGAGAGCGCGACATAGCCGATCGCGTGCTGGATCCGGTAGGCGCCGCGCCCGAGGTCGTCGAGTTCGTTGACGAGGTCGAAGAACGCGAACAGTCCGAGGAAGCCGAACAGGACGAAGACCACGCCGAACGCGATCTCGCGCGTCAGGTAGCGTCCGATGAGGGTCATCGTGACGCGCCTCAGGCCGCGGCCGCTGAGGCCGGCGGCGCGGCGCGCCGCCGCCACGGCGGCCACAGCCGCACGAGCGAGGTGCGGCGCCAGAACAGCCAGGCGGCGACCACGAGCACGACCGTGTGGGTGGCCAGCAGCCCGGTGAGGAACGACACCTTGCCCTGCGATACCCAGGCCTGCATCACGCCGGTCAGGTTGTTGTAGGTGACGTAGATCAGCACCGCGATGATCAGGTTGATCGACTGACCGGCGCGCGGGTTCACGAAGGCCAGTGGAATGGCGAGCAGCGCGACGACCATCCCGGAGATCGGCAGGCCGGCGCGCCAGACGAGTTCGCCGAGGTTGGCGCCCGCCGGCTCGGAGATCAGCTCCCAGGTCGTCTTCAGGCGCGACGACGGGTTGGCGATCGAGGAAGCCTTTGCCTGCAGGCGCACGCCGTAGCGCTCGAACTCCATCAGCCGGTAGGCATTGCCGCCCCACTCGCCATCCCAGCGCCGGCCATCCTCGAGCACGAGGAACCGGTCGCCGTCGGGATCGACCGTGATCCGTCCGCCGCTGGAGGCGACCACCGTCAGCTTCGAGCCCTGGACCTGCGTGACGAACACGTTGCGGACCTCGGACTGGTCCTCGCTGATCGACTCGACGAAGAACACGCGGTTGGCGCCGGCGGACTCGCGGAACTGTCCGGCCGAGACCTGCGACACGTCCTCGCGCTGCTCGAAGCGCTGCCGGTACTCGGCGGCCTGCCGGTTCGCCCACGGGCCGACCACGAACGCCACCAGCGCGATCACGGCGACGAAGGGCGCGGCGAACCCGAGCACCGGACGGATCCACGCACCCAGACCCTGCCCGCTCGCGAACCAGATCACCATCTCGGAGTCGCGGTAGGCCCGCGACAGGGTCATCAGCACGGTCACGTAGACGGTGAGCACGAGGAGGACCGGGATGTAGTTGACCGAGGCGAACGCGATCAGCGGCAGCACGTCGGCGGTCGAGACCCGGTTCGAGGCGGCGCGTCCGAGCAGGCGGATCAGGGTCGTGGTGACCATGATCGTGAACAGCGTCGCGAAGACGGCGCCTGCCAGGTTGGTGAGGTCGCGCCGCAGCGCCCGCTTGAACAGCATCGTGGGGGCCGGTTGCCTCGCTGTGGCTCGCTTATAATCGGGCCCGCCCGGAACCGAGCCCCAGGACCTGCCGCGATGCAATTTAGCACAAAGACCTCCGCACCCGAGAAGACCAAGACGGGCTGCGCGATCCTCGCGATCCAGGCCGGCAAGCCCGGCGCCGCGGCCCGCGCCGTCGATGCCCAGGCCGGCGGCGCGATCACCGCCGCACTCGCGCGCGGCGACCTCGCGGGCAAGGCCGGCTCCACGCTGCTGATCGGCCTCGGCGGCGCGATCGAGCGCGTGCTGCTGGTGTCGGTCGGCGACGACGCCGCCCCGTCCGAGAAGACCTTCACCGAGGCGTCCCGCGCCGCGCTGCGCGCGCTCGCGAGCACCGGCGCCAAGGATGCGGTGTCCTGGCTCGGCGAGGTCGCGGTCGCGGGCCGCGGCCCGGGCTGGCGCGCCCGAGCGCAGGCGCTGGCCGCCCGCGAACTCGGCTATCGCTTCGATCGCATGAAGAGCAAGCGCGACACCTCGCCGCGCGGCCCGGCCGCGCTCGCCTTCGGCTGCGAGCGCGCCCAGGCTGCCGCCGTCTCGGCGGAGCTCAAGACCGCCACGGCGCTGGCCGACGGCATGGACCTGGCCCGCGACCTCGGCAACCTGCCGGGCAACGTCTGCACGCCGGCCTACCTCGCCGATGCGGCCAAGAAGCTCGGCCGCGAATTCGGCATGAAGGTCGAGGTGCTCGAGCGCAAGCAGATGGAAGCGCTGAAGATGGGCGCGCTGCTGGCGGTGGCGCAAGGCTCGGCGCTCGCGCCCAAGCTGATCGTCGTGCGCTACGAGGGCGCGGGTCCGAAGCAGGCGCCGGTGGTGCTGGTCGGCAAGGGCATCACCTTCGACACTGGCGGCATCTCGATCAAGCCCGCGGGCGAGATGGACGAGATGAAGTTCGACATGTGCGGCGCGGCCTCGGTGCTGGGCACGCTGCGCGCGGTCGCCGCGCTGGGGGCGAAGGTCAACCTGATCGGCCTGATCCCGGCGTGCGAGAACATGCCCTCGGGGACCGCGACCCGCCCCGGCGACGTGGTCGCGAGCATGTCCGGCCAGACCGTCGAGATCCTGAACACCGATGCCGAGGGCCGGCTGATCCTGTGCGACGCCCTCACCTACGCCGAGCGCTTCAAGCCGGCCGCGGTCGTCGACATCGCGACGCTGACCGGGGCCTGCGTGGTCGCGCTGGGTCACCATCACAGCGGCCTGTTCACCAAGAGCGACGCGCTCGCCGCCGAGCTCACCGGCGCGGGCCGCGACATGGCCGACCCGTGCTGGCGCATGCCGCTCGACGACGAGTACCAGGACGCGCTGAAGTCGAACTTCGCCGACATGGGCAACGTCGGCGGTCGGGCGGGCGGCGCGATCACCGCGGCCTGCTTCCTCGCGCGCTTCACGAAGGCCTACGAGTGGGCGCACCTCGACATCGCCGGCACCGCCTGGAAGTCGGGCGCCGCCAAGGGCTCGAGCGCGCGGCCGGTGCCGCTGCTGACCGGCTTCGTGCTCGGCCGGGCGGGCTGAGGCCGGCCGATCGGGGCCGGCCGGCGGGTCCGTCGCGATGACGCGCATCGACTTCCACGTCAACGCGCCCGACCCCATCGGCTACGGCTGCCGGCTGGTCCGCAAGATCTACCGCGCTGGCCAGCACGTGGTGGTCTGCTGCAGCGATCCGGCGCGGCTCAAGGCCTTCGACGAGGCGCTCTGGACCTTCTCGGCGCACGACTTCGTGCCGCACGTGATGGCCGGCGACGCGCTGGCGGCCGAGACGCCGGTGCTGCTGACCGCGTCCGCCGACGGCCTGCCCTGGCACGACGTGCTGGTGAACCTCGGCGACGAGCTGCCCGAGGGCTTCGCCCGCTTCGAGCGGCTGGTCGAGGTGGTCGGCACCGGTGCGACCGATCGCGGCCGCGAGCGCTACCGCTTCTATCGCGACCGCGGCTACCCACTGTCGCCGACCCACGACGTCGCCGCGTCCGAACGGCGCTGAGGCCTGACATGGCCGACCCTTCGCCGCCTTCGCCGCCTTCGCCGCCTTCGCCGCCTCAGCCGTCGCCGCCGTCGCCGACCCCAGCCGCCGCCGGAACCGCCGTCGGCACCGGAACCGCCGTCGGCACCGGGACCGGGTCGGACGCGGCGATCCCGATGCTGACCGAGATCGTCCAGGTACCGCGCTACGCCCCGGAGGAGCTGCCCCGCGCCCTCGAGGACGTCGACTGGTCCGGCCTCGCCGAGCGGGTCCGCGAGAACGTGACCGAACGGCTCGCCCGACGTTCGCAGGCGCTCCTCGACGCGGCGCTGCGGGACTCGCTGCAGGCGGTCGTCGACCGCGCGACCGAGTCGCTGGCCGCGGACCTGCGGGAATCGGTCACCCGGACAGTCCGCGACCTCGTCGCCCAGGCCGTCAACGAGGAGATCACCCGGGTGCATGCCGAGATCGCGAGGCGGCCCCGCCCCTGAGCCCGGCGCCGGGCGCATCCGCCCGACCCCGCTGCTCGCCCCCTTGCCCGGGCGCCCTGCGCCGCCCCTCTGCCCCGGCCTATAATCGCCGGTTTCCCCGAAGCGGTTCCCACCGATCATGAACGCCCCGCAACCGCAGGGCGCGGCAGACGCTGCGCTCGCCAAGAGTTTCGAGCCCGCCGCGATCGAGGCGCGCTGGTACCCGCTGTGGGAGTCGCGCGGGCTGTTCGCTCCGGCCACCTCGGGCGGGCCCGCCACCGGCGAAGGCCTGTCCGCCACGGCCTCCGGCTACTGCATCCAGCTGCCGCCTCCGAACGTGACCGGCACGCTCCACATGGGCCACGCGTTCCAGCAGACGCTGATGGACACGCTGGTGCGCTGGCAGCGGATGAAGGGCTCGGACGTCAACTGGGTCGTCGGCACCGACCACGCCGGCATCGCGACGCAGGTGGTCGTCGAGCGCCAGCTCCAGGCGCAGGGACTGACGCGCCACGACCTCGGCCGCGAGGCCTTCCTCGAACGCGTCTGGCAGTGGAAGCAGCAGTCGGGCGCGACCATCATCGGCCAGATGCGCCGGCTGGGCGCCTCGGGCAACTGGGACTACGCCGACACCGACGGCGCGCGCGCCGGCTACTTCACGATGGACGCCTCGATGAGCGCGGCGGTCCTCGAAGTGTTCGTCTCGCTGCACGAGCAGGGCCTGATCTACCGCGGCAAGCGGCTGGTGAACTGGGATCCGACGCTGCAGACCGCGGTCTCCGACCTCGAGGTCGACAGCGAGGAGGAGGACGGCCGGATCTGGGAGATCCGCTATCCGCTCGCCGGTGCGCCGGTCGAGGTCGCGCTGCCGGCCACCGACACCGAGCCGGCACGCACCGTGACCGTCGACGCGCTGGTGGTCGCGACGACGCGCCCCGAGACGATGCTGGGCGACACCGCGGTCGCGGTGAATCCGAACGATGCGCGATGGGCGCCGCTGGTGGGCCGCTCGCTGCGCCTGCCGCTGTCGGCGACGGACCCGAGCGCCTGGCGCGAGATCCCGATCGTCGCCGACGACTACGTCGACGCGAAGTTCGGCACCGGCTGCGTGAAGATCACGCCGGCCCACGACTTCA
>CAIUGQ010000062.1 GCA_903898725.1 uncultured Burkholderiales bacterium
CGAGGACCATTTCGACAAGGCCTACGAGCTCGAGGCCGAGCTCACGGCACGCGGCAAGACCGCGCTGCTCGAGGCCGTCAAGGACGCCGTCCCCAAGGGCATCAACTGCGTGTACATCCGGCAGGCCGAGCCGTTGGGCCTCGGTCACGCGGTGCTCTGCGCCCGTTCGGTGGTGGGCGACGAGCCGTTCGCGGTGCTGCTTGCCGACGACCTGATGCAGGCTGCCGAGAACGGCACGCCCGTGCTCGCGCAGATGGTCGAGGAGTACTCGAAGCACCACTCGAGCGTGCTGGCGGTGCAGGAAGTCTCCCGCGAGGAGACCTCGTCCTACGGCATCGTGTCGAGCTCCCCCTGGGGCGAGCGCACCGACCGGGTCACCGGCATCGTCGAGAAGCCGAAACCCGAGGTCGCACCGTCGACCCTGGCCGTCGTCGGTCGCTACGTCCTGACGCCGCTGGTGTTCCGCCATCTGGCGGAGATCCGGCCCGGCGCCGGCGGCGAGATCCAGCTCACCGACGCGCTGGCCCGACTGATCAGCGAGGAGCCGGTGCTCGCCTACCGCTTCGACGGCACCCGCTACGATTGCGGCTCGAAGATCGGGTATCTTCAGGCGACGGTCGAGCTCGCCCTTCGGCATCCCGAGGTGGCCGCGGACTTCGCCGCGTTCCTCGCGCGTCGGCAGGGCCGCTGACCGTCAGCCGCCCGGCGCACCCCGCGCCGGGCCACCGTCACGACGGCGGCCCCGACGCGGGCCGCGGAGTCCTCCACGCATGCACGCGATCATTGGCGGCAGCGGGCTCGCCAAGCTCGCCGACCTGAAACTCGAACGCCGCGAGGTGGTGCGCACGCCGTTCGGCGATCCATCGTGCGCGCTGTCCTTCGGCACCATCGACGGCGTCGACGTCGTCTTCCTGGCGCGCCACGGCTACGGTCACACCATCGCGCCGCACCAGATCAACTACCGCGCCAACCTCTGGGCGCTGCATCACGTCGGCGCCACCGAGGTGATGGCGGTCGCCACCGTGGGCGGCATCCGCGAGGACTGCGGCCCCGGGACGCTGGTGGTGCCCGACCAGATCGTCGACTACACCCACGGTCGCAAGAGCACCTTCTTCGAGGGGCCGGACAATCCGGTCACCCATGTCGACTTCACCCAGCCCTATGCCGAACCCATCCGGGAACGGCTGCTGCGCGGGGCCGCGGCGGCGGGCGAGGCGGTGCTCGCCGGTGCGTGCTACGGCTGCACCCAGGGTCCCCGTCTGGAGACCGCCGCCGAGATCCGGCGCATGGAGCGCGACGGCTGCGACCTGGTCGGCATGACGGGCATGCCGGAGGCGGTGCTGGCGCGGGAGCTGTCGTTGCCCTACGCGGTGCTGGCGGTCGTGGCCAACCATGCAGCGGGCCTCGGCGACAGCCGTCAGGCGATCTCGATCGAGGCGATGGGCGCGGTCATGGAGGCCGCGATGCTGCGCGCGCGCCGCGTGCTCGCCGCGAGCCTGCGGGACACCCAGAGCGCGGCGGCGCGATGATCCATCCGGTGCTGCGCATGGGCGATCCGCGGCTGCTGCGTGTCGCCCGACCGGTCGAGCGCTTCGACACCCCCGAACTGCACGCGCTGGTGGCCGACATGTTCGACACCATGGCCGAGCGCAACGGGGCGGGCCTCGCCGCGCCGCAGATCGGCGTGGACCTGCGCGTCGTGATCTTCGGGTTCGAGTCGAACCCCCGCTATCCGGACGCCGAGCCGGTTCCGCCCACCGTGCTGGTCAACCCGCTGATCGAGCCGCTCGCACCCGGCGAGGAGGAGGGCTGGGAGGGCTGCCTGTCGGTACCTGGGCTGAGGGGGTGGGTGCCGCGCATCGCGCGCATCCGCTATCGCGGCTTCGACGCGGCGGGTGCGCCGATCGACCGCATCGCCACCGGCTTCCATGCGCGGGTCGTGCAGCACGAGTGCGACCACCTCGACGGCATCCTGTACCCGAGCCGGATCCGCGACATGAGCCGCTTCGGCTTCATCGAGGCCCTGTTCCCCGGCGAGACGGTGCAGGACGACTGATCAGCCCTGCATCGCGTCGAGGAGCTCGCTCTCGAGCTGGATCTGGTGGCGCGCGTTCGCGAGGGCCGGTCCGTCGATCAGGAACACGTCCTCGGCGCGTTCGCCCAGCGTCATGATCCGCGCCGCCTGCAGGTTGATGCCATGGCGGGCGAGGGTGCGCGCGATGCCGTAGAGCAGACCGGTGCGGTCGCTGGCCACCACCGACAGCAGATAGCGGTTGCCGCGCTCGTCGGGGCGCAGGTCGACCTTGGGCGCGATCGGGAAGTAGCGGGAGCGGCGCGATGCGCGGCCGCGCACCGGGGACTCCAGCGGCCGGCGCTGCGCGAGCCGGTCGGCGAGCTCGACCTCGACCAGCGACAGGATGTCGCGGTACTGCGAGGCGTGGTTCGGATCCACGACCAGGAAGCTGTCGAGCGCGCGTCCGTGCCGGGTGGTGTGGATCCGCGCGTCGAGCACCGACAGGTTCTTGCTGTCGAAGTAGCCGCAGATCCGGGCGAACAGGTCCGGCTGGTCCGGCAGGTAGACGGCGACCTGGAAGCCTTCGCCGATCGGCGCGAGTCGGGTCCGGACGATGGGCGTCTCGGTATCCGGATGCCGGTGCAGCACCCGCGTCTGCCAGGCGATGTCCTGTGCGTCGTTGCGCAGGAAGTAGCCGAGGTCGAGCTGCTTCCAGAACGCCGCGTAGGCCTCGGGCGCGAGCCCGTGCAGGTTGAGCAGCCGCACCGAATCGGCCCGTCGTGCGTCGAACCGCGCGTCGGCGCTCGCCGCCTCGCCGCCCAGCACCCGCTTGGTCGCGCGAAAGAGGTCCTCCAGCAGCTTGCCCTTCCAGGCGTTCCAGACCTTGGGGCTGGTGCCGCGGATGTCCGCGACGGTGAGCAGGTAGAGGGCGGTGAGGCGCCGCTCGGTGCCCACGAGCCGTGCAAAGCCCGACACGACCTCCGGATCGCTCAGGTCCTGCTTCTGGGCGACCGAGGACATCGTCAGGTGGTGCTCGACCAGGAACTCGACCAGCTCGCGGTCCTCGTCGGTCAAGCCGTGTTCGCGGCAGAAGCGCCGCGCGTCCTGCTTGCCGAGCGTGGAGTGGTCGCCCCCGCGTCCCTTGGCGATGTCGTGGAAGAGGGCGGCCACGTACAGCAGCCAGACCCGGTCGAACCCGACGGCGAGCTGGCTGCAGAACGGATACTCATGGGCGTGCTCGGCCATCGAGAAGCGGCGCAGGTTGCGCACCACCATCAGGATGTGCTGATCGACCGTATAGACATGGAACAGGTCGTGCTGCATCCGCCCGACGATCCGTCGGAAGGCCGGCAGGTAGCGCCCGAGCACCGACCACTGGTTCATCCGGCGCAAGGCGCGGGTGACGCCGCGAGGCGCCTGGAGCAGCGCCAGGAAGGCGGCCCGGTTGGCCGGGTCCCGGCGGAACGCGCCGTCGATCCGGGTCCGGGCACGCCAGATCGCGCGCAGAGTGGGGGCACCGATCCCGCCGAGCTCGGGATGCCGCTCCATCGTCAGGAACGCCCGGAGGATGGCGGCCGGATCGCGCTCGAAGACCCCGGTGTCGGACGCCTCGAGAAGCCCGCGGACGTTGCGGAACTCGGCATCGATCGGCTCGGGCTGCCCGGCGTTCTCGGGGAACAGCTCGGCCTCGAGGTTCTGGATCAGCAGCGTCGACAGCTGGGTCACCGACTTCGCGGTCCAGTAGTAGCGCTGCATCAGCTGCTCGCTGGCGAGCCGCGCATCGGCCGTGTCGAAGCCCATCGCGCCGGCGACCTGCGCCTGCAGGTCGAACACCAGCCGGTCCTCGCGTCGGCCCGCGACGACGTGCAGCCAGGCCCGGATCACCTTGAGCTTGCGCTCCTGGCCGGCCAGCAGCACCGCCTCCGCACGCGTCGCGATGCCCCGTCCGGCGAGCTGTCCCCAGCCGGTGCCGAGCCGCGCCGCGCGGGCGATCCAGAGGATGGACTGCAGGTCGCGCAGGCCCCCGGGGCTCTCCTTGACGTTCGGCTCCAGGCTGTACGGCGTGTCCTCGAACTTGACGTGCCGCTGGCGCAGCTCGAAGAGCTTGGCGTGGAAGAAGGCCCGCGCGTCGAGCGCCGCGTCGAGGAACTCGCCGAGGCGGGTGTACAGCCCGCGGCGTCCGGTCAGCCAGCGTCGTTCGAGCAGGGAGGTCTGGACGGTGATGTCGCCGGCGGACTCCACCAGGCACTGCTCGACCGTCCGCACGCTGTGGCCGATCTCCAGGCCCACGTCCCAGCAGCCGCCGATGAAGCGCTCGAGGCGCGCGCTGCGCCCCGGATCTTCGGCAGCCGGCACGAGCAGCAGCAGGTCGACGTCGGAGTGCGGCATCAGCTCGCCGCGCCCGTAGCCGCCGACCGCCACCAGCGCGCAGTCGGGCTGCAGCCCGGCGTCGCGCCAGAGCGCGAGCAGGATGCCGTCGGTCAGGCGCACGATGCCGCGCAGCAGCTGCCGCACGTCGCCCCGTTCGCGGAACGCCTCGATCAGCTCGGCCCGCCGCGCACGGAGCACGCCCCGCAGGGCCGGCAGATCGACCGGCGCGTCTGCGGCTCCGCCCGTGGCGGCAGCGATCCGATGCATCGCGGCGGGCGGCCGTCCGCTCAGGCCGCCGCCGGCAGCAGCTCGGGCCGCGCGGGGGCGCCCGCCGAGGTGGTCAGCACCTCGTGACCGGTCTCGGTGACCAGCACGGTGTGCTCCCACTGCGCCGACAGGCTGTGGTCCTTGGTGACGATCGTCCAGCCGTCGGCGAGTTCGCGCACCTCGCGCCGGCCGGCGTTCACCATCGGCTCGATCGTGAAGATCATGCCGGCGACCAGTGGCTCGCCGGTGCCCGCGCGGCCGTAGTGCAGCACCTGCGGCTCCTCGTGGAAGCGCCGACCGATGCCGTGCCCGCAGAACTCGCGGACGATCGAGAATCCGCTCGATTCGGCATGCCGCTGGATCACCTGGCCGATGTCGCCGAGACAGGCGCCCGGGCGGACCTGGTCGATGCCGAGCCACATGCACTCGTAGGTGACCTGGCACAGGCGCCGGGCCGCGATCGAGGGCTCGCCGACGAAGAACATCCGGCTGGTGTCGCCGTGGAAGCCGTCCTTGATGACGGTGACGTCGATGTTCACCACGTCCCCGTTCTTCAGCACCTTGTCGCCCGGGATGCCGTGGCACACCTGGTGGTTGACCGAGGTGCACACCGACTTCGGGAACGGGCGATAGCCGGGCGGGGCGTAGTTCAGCGGCGCCGGGACCGTCATCTGCACGTTGACCATGTAGTCGTGGCACAGCGCGTCGATCTGGCCCGTGGTGATGCCGGGCTTCACATGCGGCGCGATGAAGTCCAGCACTTCGGACGCCAGGCGCCCGGCCAGGCGCATCGCGGCGATCTCGGCCTCGGTCTTGATGACGATCGACATCGAACTTGTCGGTAACTCGTTGTTCGGGCTATGATTATAGGCTTGCCTGGAATCGGGTGTCCGGCCTTTCTGCGAAAGTCGGCACCCGTGACGGTGCAAGCAAATCCACTGCGGCCTTCGCGGCGGCACGGCCCACGTCCATCAGGAAGTGTGCCGGGGCACCGCGGACAGCTCAAGGATTGCCTTCAGGGACGCCTTCAAGGGCTGCCTGAACGACAGTCCGGAGCGCTCCCTCGGGTGCACGGTTCGACCGTGTCGGGGGCCTCCCGGGCCGCAGCCAACGCAACCCTCGAAGGAGTGCTCTCATGACGACCATGCGTCAGATGCTGGAAGCGGGTGTCCATTTCGGTCACCAGACCCGATTCTGGAACCCCAAGATGGCCCCGTACATCTTCGGCCATCGCAACAAGATCCACATCGTCAATCTGGAAAAGACCCTGGTCATGTACCAGGACGCGATGAAGTACATGACGCAGCTGGCCGCCAACCGCGGCACCGTGCTGTTCGTCGGTACCAAGCGCCAGGCCCGCGAGATCGTCGCTCCGGAAGCCAAGCGCGCCGGCATGCCCTACGTCGACGAGCGCTGGCTCGGCGGCATGCTGACCAACTTCAAGACCGTCAAGACCTCCATCAAGCGCCTGCGCGACATGGAAGCCACGATCGCCGAAGGCGGCGTCGAGCGGATGTCGAAGAAGGAAGCGCTGCTGTTCTCCCGCGAGATGGAGAAGCTGACCAAGGCCATCGGCGGCATCAAGGACATGAACGGCCTGCCGGACGCGCTGTTCGTCATCGACGTCGGCTACCACAAGATCGCGATCACCGAGGCGGTGAAGCTCGGCGTGCCGGTGGTCGGCGTGGTGGACACCAACCACTCGCCCGACGGCATCGACTACGTGATCCCGGGCAACGACGACTCGGGCAAGGCGATCCAGCTGTACGCCGAGGGCGCTGCCGACGCGATCCTCGCGGGCCGCTCGGCTTCGCTGCAGGAAACGGCCAAGGGCGGCGACGAGTTCGTCGAGCTCCAGGCCGAGCAGGCCTGAACGGACACATCGAGCTAGGAGTCAAGGAATGGCCGAGATCACCGCAGGCATGGTGAAAGAGCTGCGCGAGAAGACTGACGCGCCGATGATGGAATGCAAGAAGGCGCTGACCGAAGCCGGCGGCGACCTGGGCAAGGCCGAGGAGATCCTCCGGGTCAAGCTCGGGAACAAGGCCGGCAAGGCCGCCTCGCGCGTCACCGCCGAGGGCATCGTGGGCGTGTTCCTGTCGGCCGACGGCAAGACCGCGTCGATGGTCGAGATCAACTGCGAGACCGACTTCGTCGCCAAGAACGACGATTTCCAGGGTTTCGCGAAGTCGATCGCGACGCTCGTCGCCGAGGGCTCGCCCGCCGACGTGGCCGCGCTGTCGGCGATGCCGCTCGACGGCACGACCGTCGAGGCGCGTCGTACCGCGCTGATCGGCAAGATCGGCGAGAACATGACCATCCGCCGCTTCGTGCGCATCGCCGCCCGGGGCAAGGTCGCCAGCTACGTGCACGGCGGCTCGCGGATCGGCGTGCTCGTCGATGTCGAGGGCGGTGACGAGGCGCTGGCCAAGGACCTCGCGATGCAGATCGCGGCGTCCAAGCCGGTCTCGCTCGATCGCACCGGCGTGCCGGACGAGCTGATCGAGAAGGAGCGTTCGATCGCCACCCAGAAGGCGGCGGAATCGGGCAAGCCGGCCGAGATCGTCGCCAAGATGGTCGAGGGCACCGTGCAGAAGTACCTCAAGGAGGTCACCCTCCTCGGGCAGCCGTTCGTCAAGGACGACAAGCAGACCGTCGAGGCCCTGCTCAAGGCGCGCGGCGCGAAGGTCCACGCCTTCACGCTGTACGTCGTGGGGGAGGGCATCGAGAAGAAGCAGTCCGACTTCGCGGCGGAAGTGGCCGCGCAGGCGGCTGCCGCAGCGGGCCGCTGACCCGCCGGGGCCGGCTTCGGGGCGGGCAGTCCGCCCCCGGAGCCGACCCCACCGATCCGGCCGGGGCCTCCCGAGGCGCCGGCCTCTCCCGCGGGCCGAATGCCGCGGGCCGTTCACCCCGACCGAGAGTCGCCATCCGATGACCGACGCCGCCCCGACCGCCCCGCACTATCGCCGCGTGCTGCTCAAGCTCTCCGGCGAGGCCCTGATGGGCGAGGACTCCTACGGCATCAATCGCGGCACGATCGAGGGCATGGTCCAGCAGGTGTCGGGCGCGGTGGGCATGGGCGTCGAGCTCGCGATCGTCATCGGCGGAGGCAACATCTTCCGCGGCATGGCGGGCGGTGCTGCCGGCATGGACCGTGCGACGGCCGACTACATGGGCATGCTCGCCACGGTCATGAACGCGCTGGCGCTGCAGGACGCGCTGCGCGGCGCGGGTGTCGCGGCCCGCACGATGTCCGCCCTCAAGATCGAGCAGGTCGTCGAGCCGTACATCCGGCCGAAGGCGCTGCGCTACCTCGAGGAGGGCCGGGTCGTCATCTTCGCGGCCGGCACCGGCAATCCGTTCTTCACCACCGACACCGCAGCGGCGCTGCGCGGCGCCGAGATCGGCGCCGAGATCGTCCTCAAGGCGACGAAGGTGGACGGGGTGTACAGTGCCGATCCGATGAAGGATCCGACCGCGACCCGCTATCGCACGATCAGCTTCGACGAGGTGATCGGCCGCGACCTGAAGGTGATGGACGCGACCGCGTTCGCCCTGTGCCGCGACCAGAAGCTGCCGATCAAGGTGTTCTCGATCTTCAAGGAAGGCGCCCTGCGACGGGTGCTGCTCGGCGAGGACGAGGGCACGCTGGTGCACGTCTGAACCCGGAGACCGCCATGGCCACCACCATTCCCGAGATCCGCACGTCGACCGAGCAGAAGATGCTCAAGTCGATCGAGTCCCTGAAGTCCAACCTGGCCAAGGTCCGCACCGGCCGCGCCCATGCCGGACTGCTCGACCAGGTCCACGTCGAGTACTACGGCAGCAAGGTGCCGATCAGCCAGGTCGCCAACGTGACCCTGGTCGACTCGCGCACCATCGGCGTCTCCCCGTGGGAGAAGAAGATGGGCCAGGCGATCGACAAGGCGATCCGCGAGTCGGGGCTGGGCCTGAATCCCACGATGATCGGCGAACTGATCCGCGTGCCGATGCCGCCGCTGTCGGAGGAGCGCCGCAAGGAACTCGCCAAGGTGGTCAAGGGCGAGGGCGAGGATGCGAAGGTGGCGGTGCGCAACCTGCGGCGGGATGCGAACACCCACCTGAAGGACCTGCTCAAGGCCAAGGGCATCTCCGAGGACGACGAGCGTCGCGCCCAGGACGACATCCAGAAGCTGACCGACCGGTTCGTCGTCGAGGTCGACAAGCTGCTCCAGGCCAAGGAGCAGGAGATCATGACCGTCTGACGGTCCGCCGGCCCGAGCGCGGACCGGCCCCTCCATCCTCCGACCGATGACCCACGCCAGTTCCACCCTGACGGTTCCCGATGCGGGAGACGTGCCCCGGCACGTCGCCATCATCATGGACGGCAACGGGCGCTGGGCGACCTCGCGGCGACTGCCCCGGGTCGCCGGGCACTCGAAGGGCGTCGACGCGGTCCGTGCGACGGTCGAGGCCTGTGTCTCGCGCGGGGTCGAGTTCCTGACCCTGTTCGCCTTCAGTTCCGAGAACTGGCGCCGCCCGCCCGACGAGGTGTCGCTGCTGATGCGGCTGTTCATCGCGGCGCTCGAGCGCGAGGTCGCGCAGCTCCGCGGCAACGGCATCCGGCTGCGGATCGTCGGCGACACCTCGGCGTTCGAGCCTCGTCTGCAGACGCTGATCGAGCAGGCACAGCAGCGCACTGCGCAGAACAGCCGCATGACGCTGACCATCTGCGCCAACTACGGCGGACGCTGGGACATCCTGCAGGCGACCCGCGCGATGCTGGCGGCGCGCCCGGAGCTCGCGGCAGACCCGTCCCGCATCGAGGAGTCGGACCTCACGCCCTACCTGGCGATGCGGCACGCGCCCGAGCCGGACCTGTTCATCCGCACCGGCGGCGAGCAGCGGATCAGCAACTTCATGCTCTGGCAGCTCGCCTACACCGAGCTGCACTTCACGCCCGCCTACTGGCCGGACTTCGGGCCCGCCGAGCTCGACCGTGCCTTCGAGTCGTACCAGGCGCGGGAGCGCCGCTTCGGACGCACCAGCGCGCAGGTCGCGGCGCCGGCCGACGTTCCGGGTTCCTGAGGCAGGCCGCGCCGTGCTCGGTCAGCGGGTCGTCACGGCACTCGTCCTCCTGGCGATCCTGGTTCCCTCGATCTTCCTCGCCCCGCCCTGGGTCTGGGGCCTGGTGTCGCTGGCCCTGCTCGCGATCGCCGGCGCGGAGTGGGGCCGGCTCCTCGGTTCGGCACGCGGCGGCCGCGTGCTCGGCGGCGCGCTCGCGGCCGCCGGCATCGCCTACGTCGCCTGGCGCACCGGCCAGCCGGGGGGCGCCCCGCCGGTCCCGGTCGCGGCGCTGTCGGCCGCGAGCCTGGTGTTCTGGCTCTCGATCGGCCCCCTCTCGCTGGCCCGGGTGCATCGCGTCGGCCCGGGCTGGGCGGTGGCGACGGTGGTGCTGGCCGCCGCGTGGGTCGCGCTCTACGAGCTTCGGCTGGCCGGTGCGGCGATGCTGGTCTCGTGCATGGCGATCGTCTGGCTGGCGGACATCGGGGCGTACTTCGCGGGGCGTGCGTTCGGTCGCCACAAGCTCGCGCCCCGGGTGAGTCCCGGCAAGACCTGGGAGGGCGTCGCCGGCGGCATCCTCGCCGTGCTGGCCGTGGCGGCGATCGTCGCGTTCGGCTGGCCGGTCACCGGCACCGGGTCCGAAGGCGGGGCGACCGTCTTCTCGAGCTGGGTGGCGGCCCGCGCCGGTCTGGGCGCCACCGTGGCGGTGCTGGCGGCGATCGCCGCACTCTCGGTCGTCGGCGACCTCTACGAGTCCCTGCTCAAGCGGCTGGCGGGCGTCAAGGACAGCGGCACGCTGCTTCCGGGCCACGGCGGCGTGCTCGACCGGATCGACGCCCTGATCCCGACGATGCCCGGCTGCCTGCTGCTGCTCCAACTGCTGCGATAATCGCCCGATGAAGCGGATCACGATCCTCGGCGCCACCGGTTCGGTCGGCGAAAGCACGCTCGACGTCGTCGCCCGCCACCCCGACCGCTTCGAGGTGTTCGCGCTGACCGCGCGACGCAGCCACGAGCGTCTTCTCGAGCAGTGCCTGGCCCATCGGCCTGCCTATGCGGTGCTCAGCGAGCCGGCCGCGGCGGCGGTGCTGCGCGCCGCGCTGGCCGCGCGCGGCAGCCGCACCGAAGTCCTCGACGGCCCGGAGGCGGCCGCCCAGGTCGCCGCAGCCTCCGAGACCGACCTGGTCATGGCCGCCATCGTCGGCGCCGCCGGCCTCGAGCCGACGCTGGCCGCCGCGCGCGCCGGCAAGACCCTGCTGCTGGCCAACAAGGAAGCCATCGTGATGGCCGGGCCGGTGTTCCTCGCGGCCGTCCGCGAGGGCGGGGCGCGGGTGCTGCCGATCGACAGCGAACACAACGCCGTCTTCCAGTGCCTGCCGCCCGATGGCGGACGCGAGGGCGTGCGGCGGATCGTGCTGACCGCCTCGGGCGGCCCGTTCCGCGCCATGGATGCCGCCCGGATGGCCGAGGTGACGCCCGAGCAGGCGGTCGCCCATCCGAACTGGACCATGGGACGAAAGATCTCGGTCGATTCCGCGACGATGATGAACAAGGGCCTCGAGCTGATCGAGGCGCACTTCCTGTTCGACATGCCCGCAGACCGGCTCGACGTCGTGATCCATCCGCAGAGCCTCGTGCATTCGATGGTCGAGTACGTCGACGGCTCGATCCTCGCGCAGCTCGGCAACCCCGACATGCGCACCCCGATCGCCCATGCGCTCGCCTGGCCGCAGCGCATCGCCAGCGGCGTGTCGCTGCTCGACCTGGCGATGCATGGCCGGCTCGACTTCGAGCGCCCCGACACCGTCCGGTTCCCCTGCCTGCGGCTGGCGCGCGAGGCGCTCGCCGCCGGCGCCGCCGCGCCCTGCGTGCTGAATGCGGCCAACGAGATGGCCGTCGAGGCCTTCCTGGAGCGTCGCATCCGGTTCACCGACATCGCCCGGGTCAACGAGGCCGTCCTCGATGCGCTCGGCGCCTCGCCTGCGCCCCTCGACACCTCCGAAGTGATCGCACTCGATGCGCGCGCCCGGATCCACGCCGGGGCTCGCCTCGCGGAGCACGCTGCATGACCACGCTGATCGCCTTCCTGTTCGCTCTCGCCGTGCTGATCTTCGTGCACGAGCTCGGCCACTATTCCGTCGCACGCTGGTGCGGGGTCAAGGTGCTCCGCTTCTCCATCGGCTTCGGCAAGCCGCTGCTGCGCTTCACGGTCGGGGCCGACCGCACCGAGTGGACCATCTCCCCGATCCCGCTCGGCGGCTATGTGCGGATGCTCGACGAGCGCGAGGGCGGGCCGGGGTCGGTCGACGAGCACGAGGTGCACCGCGCCTTCAACCGCCAGACCCTGGGCAAGCGCGCGGCGATCGTCGTCGCCGGGCCGCTCGCGAACTTCCTGCTCGCCATCGGCCTGTACGCATCGCTCGGCATGGTCGGGATCGAGGAGCCGGCGGCCACCCTCGCCGAGCCGGTCGCGGGCACACAGGCCGCCGCCGCCGGACTGCGCGCCGGCGACCGGGTCCTGCAGATCGACGGGCGCGAGATCCGCTCGATGCCCGAGTTCCGGCTGCGGCTGATCGACGCGGTGGTCGAGAAGCGGCCGGCGCGCCTGGTCGTCCAGCGAGACGGGCGCCCGCTGCAGGTCTCGGTCGACACCGCCGGGCTGGGCTCGGGCGAGCTCGACAAGGACTTCATGCGCAGCCTCGGCCTCGATCTGGCGGGCGGCACCGTCTCGATCGGGTCCGTGATGCCCGACGGCAGCGCGGCGAAGGCCGGACTGCTCGCCGGCGACGAGATCATCGCGGTGCAGGGGCGCCCGATCGCACGCGCCACCGACGTCATCGACGTGCTGCGCGAGAGCGCCGATCGCGAGGTCGTGCTGTCGGTGAACCGTGCGGGGGTCGAGCAGCGCATCACCGTCGTGCCGCAGGCCCAGCGATCGGAGCGGCCCGAGGACGCGGGGCGCAGCATCGGACGCATCGGGGCCGCGCTGCAGAACCGGGTGGAGATGGTCCGCGTCGATCACGGCCCCATCGACGCGATCGGCTATGGCGCGCGCCAGACCTGGGACATGTCGTGGTTCTCGCTGCGCATGCTCGGCAAGATGCTGACCGGCGACCTGTCGTGGCGCAACCTGAGCGGACCGGTCGCGATCGCCGACTACGCGGGGCAGTCGGCGAAGGTGGGCGTCTATGCGTACGTCGCCTTTCTCGCGCTCATCAGCGTGAGCCTCGGGGTGCTCAACCTGCTGCCCGTGCCGGTGCTCGACGGGGGGCATTTGGTATATTACGGCCTCGAAGCGATCAAGGGCCGACCGCTCTCCGATCGCTTCATGCAGGTCACCCAGAAGGCAGGGCTGGCGGCCATCGTAGGGCTGATGGCCGTGGCCCTGTTCAACGATCTGAGCAGGCTGTTCGGCGGGTGACGCGCCGGGGGGCCCGCCGGCCCACCGGGAGTTTCATGCGTCCGTTCGCGAAAACCGTGTTCGCGCTCGTCGCGAGCATGCTTGCCCCGCTCGCCTGGGCCTTCGATCCCTTCACCGTCCGTGACATCCGGCTCGTCGGCGTGCAGCGCGTCGAGCCGGGCACGGTGTTCGGCTACCTGCCCATCAAGGTCGGCGAACGCCTCGACGACCAGCGTGCCTCGCAGGCCCTGCGGGCCCTCTATGCGACCGGCCTGTTCAACGACGTCCGGCTCGAGGTCGAAGGCGACGTGCTCGTCGTCTACATCGAGGAACGCCCGTCGATCGCCAGCGTCGAGGTCAGCGGCTCCAAGGACATCTCCAGCGAGCAGATGCTCAAGGCCCTCAAGGACCTCGGGCTCTCGGAGTCGCGCATCTTCGACCGGGCGCTGCTCGATCGCGCGGAGCAGGAGGTCAAGCGCCAGTACCTCGCCCGCGGGAAGTACGCGGCGCGCGTCACCTCGACGGTCACCCCGATCGAGCGCAACCGGGTGGCGGTGTCGATGGCGATCGACGAGGGCGCCGACGCCCGGATCACGCAGATCCGCATCGTCGGCAACAAGGCCTTCACCGAGTCCGAGCTGATCGACCAGCTGCAGCTCTCCACGCCGACCTGGCTGTCCTGGTACACCAAGACCGACCAGTACGCGCGCGAGAAGCTGGCCGGCGACCTGGAGCGGCTGCGCTCGTTCTATCTGAATCGCGGCTACCTCGAGTTCTCGATCGGCTCCACGCAGGTCTCGATCGACCCGGACCGCGAAGGCGTCTACATCACCGTCAACATCACCGAGGGCGAGCGCTTCACCGTCACCGGCTTCAAGTTCAGCGGCAATACGCTCGGCCGCGAGCCGGAGCTCGACAAGCTGATGCTGGTGCGCGAAGGCGACGTCTTCAACGGTCAGCTGCTGGCCGAATCGACGCGCACGATGACCGAGATCTTCGGCTCGATCGGCTACGCGTTCGCCAACGTCAACGCGATCCCCGAGGTCGACCGCGAGAAGCGCACGGTCTTCTTCAACGTCACGGTCGATCCGGGTCGCCGCGCCTACGTCCGCCGGATCAACGTCTCGGGCAACGCCCGCAGCCGCGACGAGGTCGTCCGTCGCGAACTGCGCCAGTTCGAGAGCGCCTGGTACGACACCGACAAGATCCGTCTGTCCCGCGAGCGCCTGACGCGCCTGGGCTACTTCACCGACGTCACCATCGACACCGTGCCGGTGCCCGATGCACCCGATCAGGTCGACCTGAACGTCAACGTGAACGAGCGCTCCACCGGGACCTTCCTGATCGGCGTGGGGTTCTCCAGTACCGACAAGCTGATCCTCACCGCGTCGGTGTCGCAGCAGAACTTCCTCGGCACCGGCAAGTCGATCGGGCTGAACATGAACACCGGTCGCACGCAGCGTTCGATCACGCTGACCAGCACCGATCCGTACTTCACCGCCGACGGCATCTCGCGCAGCTTCGATGTCTTCTCGCGGCGCTTCAACGCCGCCGAACTCGGACTGGGCGACTACGTGCTCGAGACCCAGGGCATCGGTCTGCGCTTCGGCATTCCCTACACCGAGGTCGATCGCGTCACCTTCGGCTTCTCGTACGAGCGCAACAACATCACGCTGGGTTCGAACCCGCCGGTCCGCTACCGCGACTATGTCGACGCCTACGGCGAGAGCAGCTGGGCGGCCCTCGGGCAGCTCGGATGGTTCCGGGACGAGCGAGACAGTCCGCTGACCCCCACCCGCGGTCTCTACATGGGCGGGAACGTCGAGTTCACGCTGCCGGTCGGCGATCTGCGCTACACCCGGGCCAACTTCGACACGCAGTACTACAAGCCGATCACCAAGGACTACACGATCGGGTTCTATGGCTCGGTGGCGCGCGGCTGGGCGCTCGGCGGCAACCCCTATCCGCTGTTCAAGAACTACTACGCGGGTGGCATCGGCTCGGTGCGCGGCTTCGAGGCGGCCAGCCTCGGCCCACGGGACGCCGACGACTTTCCGCGCGGCGGGCAGTCGAAGCTCGTGGCGAGCGCCGAGTTCCTGTTCCCGCTGCCCGGTGCAGGCAACGACCAGCAGGTGCGGCTGTTCACCTTCCTGGACGTCGGCAACGTCTGGGCGGACACCATCGATCTGGGCGACCTGCGCTACTCGACCGGCCTCGGCCTGAACTGGCTGTCGCCGCTCGGCCCACTGAAGCTGTCGATCGGCTACCCGATCAACAAGCAGCCCGGCGACCGCACCCAGCGCTTCCAGTTCCAGATCGGGACCGGGTTCTGAGCGCCGACCGTGCGGGCGGACGATATGCGAGAATGCGCGCGCCGCAAGGCGCCCGCGGACCGGGCGCGCGGTGCCCCGAGGGACTGATTCGATGAACAAGCTCGTCCGGATCGCCGCAGCGGGCGTCCTGCTCGTCGCAACGACGGTCGCGGTCGCCCAGCAAGACGCGCCGCTCAAGATCGGCTACGTGAGTCTGGAGCGGATCATCCGCGAGTCCGCCGCGGCCAAGTCCGCGCAGGAGCGGATCCAGCAGGAGTTCTCGCGTCGCGACAAGGACCTCCAGGAGATGGCCGCCCGTCTCAAGCAGTCGTCCGAGAAGCTCGAGCGCGACGCGTCGGTCGTCGCCGAGGGCGAGCGCCTCAGGCGCCAGCGCGAACTGGCCGACCTCGACCGCGAGTTCCAGCGCAAGCAGCGGGAGTTCCGCGAGGACATCAACCAGCGCCGCAACGAGGAACTGGCGACCGTGATCGAGCGGGCCAACCGCGTGATCCGCCAGATGGCCGAGCAGGAGCGCTACGACATGATCATCCAGGACGCCGTCCACGTGTCGCCGCGCATCGACGTGACCGAGAAGGTGCTCCGCGCGCTGAACGCGGCGAAGTAGGGGCACTGCCGTGCACCGAGCGCTGCCCGTTCCGGTCACCGTCGAGGCCATCGCCGAACGGATCGGCGCGACGGTGCATGGGGACGGCAGGCGGCGGATCGCCCGGCTCGCTTCGCTGGAGTCTGCCGACGCCAACGCGGTGTCGTTCCTGTCGGGGCGACGGCATGCACGCAGTGCGCGCGAGAGCCGCGCCGGTGCGCTGATCGTGTCGGCGGCACTGCAGGAGGACGCGCCCGCCGGCGCGGCCCGGATCCTCGTCGCCGATCCCTATGCCGCCTATGCGCTGCTGTCGCAGTGGTTCGAGTCGCTGCTCGTGCCCGTCCGGCGGGCGGCCGCGATCGACCCGAGCGCACGGGTCGATGTCGCTGCACGGCTCGGCGCCGGCGTGGACGTGGGGCCGGGTGCCTCGATCGCGGCGGGCGCCCGCATCGGCGACGGCTGCCGGATCGGTGCCGGCTGCGCGATCGGGGAGGGTGCCTCGATCGGCCCGGACTCCATCCTCCATCCGAACGTCGTCGTCTACGGCGGCGTGACCCTCGGCGCACGCGCGGTGGTCCATGCCGGCACCGTGATCGGTGCCGACGGGTTCGGCTTCGCGCCCTCGCGCGACGGCTTCGTGAAGATCGCCCAGCTCGGGTCGGTGCGCATCGGCGACGACGTCGAGATCGGCGCGAACTGCGCGATCGACCGGGGCGCGCTCGACGACACCGAGATCGGCGATGGCGTGAAGATCGACAACCTCGTGCAGGTCGGCCACAACGTGCGGATCGGCGCTCACACCGTGATCGCCGGCTGCGTCGGCATCGCCGGCAGCGCCACGATCGGCGCGCGCTGCATGATCGGCGGCGGGGTCGGCGTCTCCGGCCACATCGAGATCTGCGACGGCGCGATCATCGGCGGCTTCTCGCTGGTCGAGCGCAGCGTCGACGAACCCGGCTTCTACACAGGCGCCTGGCCGCTTCAATCCCACGTCCAGTGGGAGCGGACCGCGGCGACCCTCAAGCAGCTGCCCCGGCTGCGGCAGCGCCTTCGTGGGCTCGAAGCCCGCGCCGGCGAGCCCAAGGACTCCGAATGACCACCATCGACATCCGCGGCATCCTCGAATACCTGCCGCACCGCTACCCGTTCCTGCTGATCGACCGGGTCCTCGAGCTCGAGCCGGGCAAGCGGATCGTGGCGATCAAGAACGTCACGATCAACGAGCCCTATTTCGTCGGGCACTTTCCGCACATCCCGGTGATGCCGGGCGTGCTGATGATCGAGGCGCTCGCGCAGGCGGCCGGCGTGCTGTCGTTCGAGACGCTCGGGCGCCGGTCCGATGCGAGTTCGGTCTTCTATTTCGTCGGCATCGACGGGGCGCGCTTCAAGCGTCCGGTCGGGCCCGGCGATCAGCTCCGACTGGAGGTCGAGATCATGCGCTTCGCGAAGTCGATCTCGAAGTTCCGCGGCGTGGCGACGGTCGACGGGCAGGTCGCGGCCGAAGCCGAGCTGATGTGCACCCTGCGCGACGTGGCGCCGCCGCAGACGGCGGCTGCCCCTCGGCCGGCGGGCGACTGACCATGGCGCGCATCCATCCCAGCGCCGTCGTGGACCCGGGCGCCGAGCTCGACGACGACGTCGAGGTCGGGCCGTTCGCCGTGGTGGGCGCGGGCGTGCGGATCGGGGCAGGCACCCGGGTGCTCGCGCATGCGACGCTCGAAGGGCCGACCACCCTCGGCCGCCGCAACGTCGTCCATCCGCATGCCACCCTCGGCGGGCCGCCTCAGGACAAGAAGTACCGCGGCGAGCCCACGACCCTCGAGATCGGCGACGGCAACACCTTCCGCGAATGCGTGACGGTCAACCGCGGCACCATCCAGGACACCGGCGTCACGAAGATCGGCGACGACAACTGGGTCATGGCCTACGTGCACATCGCGCACGACTGCCGGGTCGGCTCGCACACCATTCTCGCCAACACCACCAACCTCGGCGGGCACGTCGAGCTCGGCGACTTCGTGATCCTCGGCGGCTGCACCCAGGTCCATCAGTTCTGCAAGGTCGGCGCCCATGCGATGACCGGCACCGGAACGATCCTGCTGCACGACGTCCCGCCCTACGTGCTGGCCACCGGCAACCCGTCGGCGCCGCACGGGCTGAACACCGAGGGGCTCAAGCGGCGCGGCTTCGAGGCCGAGACGATCGCGATGCTGCGGCGTGCCTACCGCACGCTCTATCGCTCCGAGCTCACGCTGGCGCAGGCGCGCGAGCGCCTCGAGTCCGAACTGGCCGAACTGGCCGCAGGCGGCGCGACGCCTGCGCCGGCGCTGCCGCCGACCGCGCTCACCGCCCCCGAGGCGCTCGGCCTGCTGACCGGCTTTCTCGCACGTGTCGAGCGCGGCATCGTCCGCTGAGTCGCGCGGCGTGCCGGACCTGCCCGTGGGCGGCAGCGCATCCCCGATGCGGGTCGGCATGGTCGCCGGCGAGACCTCCGGCGACCTGCTCGCCTCAGCGGTGCTCGACGGGCTGCAGGCCAGGCTCGGCGGACCGGACGGGCTGCAGGCGGGCGGCATCGGCGGGCCCGCGATGGGCGCACGCGGCTTCGATGCCTGGTGGCCGTCGGAGCGGCTCGCGGTGCGGGGCTACGCCGAGGTGCTGCGCGAGTACCCGGCGCTGCGGGCGGTCCGCACGCGGCTGCACGACCGGATGCTCGCCTGGCGTCCGGATGTCTTCGTCGGCGTGGACGCGCCGGACTTCAACCTCGACCTCGAGGGCCGCCTGAAGGCGTCCGGCATCCGTGTCGCGCACTTCATCGGACCGTCGATCTGGGCCTGGCGCGGCAAGCGGATCGAGAAGATCCGGCGCTCGGTCGACCGGATGCTGCTCGTGTTCCCGTTCGAGCAGAAGCTCTACGACGAGGCCGGCGTGCCGGCGACCTACGTCGGCCACCCGCTGGCCGATGCGATCCCGATGCAGGTCGACGGCGCGGCGGCGCGCCGTGCGCTCGGTCTGCCGGAGCGCGGGCAGGTCGTCGCGGTGCTGCCCGGGAGCCGCGGCGGCGAGATCACCTACATCGCGCCGGCGTTCGTCGCCACGATCGGCTGGCTGGCGCGGCGTCGCCCGGACCTGGTCTTCGTCGTGCCGGCCGCCACCGAGACGCTCTACGGGCGGCTGAGGGCCCTGCTGGCCGGCGCCGACCTGCCTGCCGGCGCGGACGTGCGCCTGGTGATGGGACGCTCGCACGACGCGATGGCCGCATCGGATGCGGTGCTCGTCGCGAGCGGGACCGCCACGCTCGAGGTCGCGCTCCATCGCAAGCCGATGGTGATCGCCTACCGGATGGCGTGGCTGAGCTACCGGATCATGCGGCGCATGGGCTACCTGCCCTGGATCGGGCTGCCGAACATCCTGTGCAACGAGACGGTCGTGCCGGAGTTCATCCAGGACGGCGCGACACCCGAGGCGATGGGCGCGGCACTGCTCGCGCAGCTCGATGACCCGCTGCTGGCCGCCCGGCTCGCCGATCGCTTCGCCGGCCTGCACGAGACGCTGCGCCGGGACTGCGCCCAGCGCGCCGCCGAGGCCCTGCTCGCGATGCGCGCCACGGCGCGCCTGCCGGCACCGCGATGAGCCGCCGCGCAGCCGACGGCGCTGGCCCTCAGGGCGCGCTCGGGCTCGCCTTCGACACCCGGGTGGTCTGCGGGGTCGACGAGGCCGGACGCGGCCCGCTGGCCGGCCCGGTGGTCGCCGCCGCCGTGATCCTCGACCCGGCCCGGCCGATCGAGGGCCTGCGCGACAGCAAGCAGCTGAGCGCCGCGCGGCGCGACGAACTCGCCGGGGCGATCCGGGCGCGTGCGCTCGGCTGGGCAGTGGCCCGTGCGAGCGTGGCCGAGATCGACGGCCTCAACATCCTGAGGGCTTCGCTGCTCGCGATGCAGCGCGCGGTCGCGGCGCTGCCGCTGGCCCCCACGCTCGCGCGTGTCGACGGCAACCAGCCGCCGACGCTCGCGTGCGGCGTCGAGCTCATCGTGGGGGGCGACGCCCTCGAGCCGTGCATCTCGGCCGCCTCGATCCTCGCCAAGACCGCGCGCGACGCCGACCTGCTGGCGCTGCACGCCCTGCATCCGGCCTATGGCTTCGACCGCCACAAGGGCTATCCGACCGCCGAGCACCTGGGGCTGCTGCGCCGTCTCGGGCCGTGCGAGGCCCACCGCCGCAGCTTCGCGCCGGTCCGTCGGGCGATCGAGGAGGCGAGGCCTTGAGCGCCGCGACGCGGCGGATCACCTCGCGCGACAACCCGACGTTCAGGGAACTCGCCGAACTCGCCCACTCCGCGCGCGAGCGTCGCCGACAGGGGCGCTCGGTGCTCGAGGGCATCCACCTGTGCGAGGCCTGGCTGCAGCGGCACGGCGCGCCCAGGATCGCCGTCGCGACCGACGCGGGCCTCGCCCATCCGGAGGTCGGCCCGCTGCTGGCGCGCCATGCCGTGGTGCCCACGCTGCTGTCGGGCGATCTCTTCGACGCGGTCTCGACGCTGCAGCACGGCGTCGGGCTGGTGTTCGTCGTCGACACGCCGAATCCGGGGCTGCCGGCGGCAATCGACGCCGATGCCGTCTACCTCGACCGGCTCCAGGATCCGGGCAATGTCGGCACGGTGCTGCGCAGCTGCGCGGCCGCCGGCGTGAGGACCGTGCTCACCGCGCCGGGTACCGCCTGGTGCTGGTCGCCGAAGGTGCTGCGCGCCGGCATGGGCGCACATTTCCACCTGTCGATCCACGAGGCGGTGCCGTGGTCCGCGGTGCGCTCGCGACTGGCCGTCGAGGCCATCGGCACGCGCGTGCTGCAGGCCGGATCGCTGTTCGAGGCGGACCTGCATGCGCCGGCGCTCTGGCTGCTCGGCAACGAGGGGGAGGGGCTGTCCGAGGAGATCGGCGTCGACGTCAGCCGATGGATCCGGATTCCCCAGGCCGAGGGCGTGGAGTCGATGAACGTCGCGGCCGCGGCGGCGGTCTGCCTGTTCGAGCAGCGCCGCCAGCGGGCGATGCGGGGCTGACCCGGCTACTCGAGATCGAGCAGCGACAGCGCCGTGGTCGCGATCTCCTCGATCGAGCGCGTCGTGGTCGACAGCCACGGAATGCCCTCGCGCTTCATCATCGCCTCGGCCTCGTTCACCTCCATCCGACAGGTCTCCAGCGCGGCATAGCGGCTGCCGGGCCGGCGCTCGTTGCGCACCTCCGAGAGCCGTTCCGGCGAGATCGTCAGGCCGAACATCTTGTTCTTGTAGCGGTACAGCACGTCGGGCAGCCGGCCGCGCTCGAAGTCGTCGGGAATCAGCGGATAGTTGGCCGCCTTGATGCCGTGCTGCACGGCGAGGTACAGGCTGGTCGGCGTCTTGCCGCAGCGCGAGACCCCCACGAAGATCACGTCGGCCTGCTCGAGGTCCTTGTGGAGCTGCCCGTCGTCATGGGCCATCGAGTAGTGGATCGCCTCGATGCGCTGCTTGTAGCGGTCGGATTCGGCGACCGCGTGGAAGCGCCCGATGGTATGGGTCGACTTGACGCCGAACTCGGTCTCCAGCGGGCCCACGAAGGTCGCGATCAGGTCGAGGAACAATGCCTCGGCCGTGCGCACGATCTCGTTGATCTGCGGATTGACCAGCGTGCTGAAGACGATCGGTCGGCGTCCGTCGACCAGGCCCTGGTGGTTGATCCGCGTGACCGCCTCGTCGGCCTTCTCGGGGTTGTCGATGAAGGGCAGCCTGACCTGGCGGATCTTGAGCCCCTCGAACTGCGAGAGCACCGAGTGGCCGAAGGTCTCGGCGGTGATGCCGGTGCCGTCGGAGACGAAGAAGACGGTTCGATCGGCAGGGCGCTGGCGGGAATCGGGCATTCGGACCTCGGGACACGATGGAGGTCGGACGCGGCGCTCGCCACCGGTCCGACAGGGCATTTTCCTCGGCGGCGCCCCGGGGCGCACAGTAATATCGGCGCACCGGCGAGCGGGAGCTCCCGGAGTGTTGCAGCCGTGCCGTTGGCCGTCCGGGCCCAGCGGCCCGCCTACAGCGCTGCCTGCGCCGGCCCGCCCGGCGCGCGGCCCACCCGTTTCCCACACTCCAGGACCTTTCATGACCGATCCCCACGCAGGACGCTACGTCGTCCCGTTCGAGGCTTTGCGGATGACCGACGTCGAGTCGGTCGGCGGCAAGAACGCCTCGCTCGGCGAGATGATCAGCCAGCTCGCCCACGCCCACGTCCGGGTGCCGGGCGGCTTCGCCACCACCGCGCTCGCCTTTCGCGACTTCCTGTCGGACAACGGCCTGACCGCCCGGATCAACGCCCGTCTCGGCGCGCTCGACGTCGACGACGTCAAGGCGCTGGCCGCCTGCGGCGCCGAGATCCGCCGATGGGTCGTCGAAGCGCCGCTGCCCGCGCGCCTCGAGACCGAGATCCGCGAGCATTTCGCGCGGATCCAGGCCGAATCGGGCGGCGAGATCTCGCTTGCGGTCCGCTCCTCCGCCACCGCCGAGGACCTGCCCGACGCCTCGTTCGCCGGCCAGCAGGAAAGCTACCTGAACGTGGTCGGCATCGAGGCCGTGCTCGACCGCATCAAGCACGTGTTCGCCTCGCTCTACAACGACCGCGCGATCTCGTACCGCGTGCACAAGGGGTTCGCGCACGCCGAGGTCGCGCTGTCGGCCGGCGTGCAGCGGATGGTCCGCAGCGACCTCGGCGCCTCGGGCGTGATGTTCACGATGGACACCGAGTCGGGCTTCCCCGACGTGGTCTTCATCACCGCGGCCTATGGCCTGGGCGAGACGGTGGTCCAGGGCGCGGTCAATCCGGACGAGTTCTATGTCCACAAGCCGATGCTCGCCGCCGGCAAGAAGCCGATCATCCGGCGCCAGCTCGGCTCGAAGCTGCTGCGCATGGAGTTCGAGCCCGATGCCGGCAACGGCCGCTCGGTGCGCACCGTCGACACCTCGGTCGAGCAGCGCACCCGCTACTCGCTCGCCGACGACGAGGTGATCGAGCTCGCCCGCTACGCGGTGATCATCGAGCAGCACTACGGCCGTCCGATGGACATCGAATGGGGCCGCGACGGCCGCGACGGCAAGCTGTACATCCTGCAGGCGCGCCCCGAGACGGTGAAGTCCCAGCACGACGGCCGCCAGATGCGCTTCCGTCTCAAGGCGACCTCCGACGTGCTCGCCAGCGGCCGTGCGATCGGCCAGAAGGTCGGCGCGGGCCCGGTGCGGGTCGTCGGCGATGCGAGCGAGATGGAGCGCGTGCAGCCCGGCGACGTGCTCGTCACCGACATGACCGACCCGAACTGGGAGCCGGTGATGAAGCGGGCCTCCGCCATCGTCACCAACCGCGGCGGGCGCACCTGCCACGCGGCGATCATCGCGCGCGAGCTCGGCATCCCGGCGGTCGTCGGCTGCGGCGATGCGACCGACCACCTGCACGACGGCGCGCTGGTGACCGTCTCCTGCGCCGAAGGCGACACCGGCTACATCTACGACGGGATGCTCGAGACCGAGATCACCGAGGTCGAGTCGGGCGTGCTGCCCGAGCTGCCGGTCAAGATCATGATGAACGTCGGCAACCCGCAGCTCGCCTTCGAGTTCGCGCAGATGCCGAACCAGGGCGTGGGCCTGGCCCGGCTCGAGTTCATCATCAACAACAACATCGGGGTGCATCCGAAGGCGATCCTCGACTACCCGAACGTCGCCCCGGACCTGAAGAAGGCGGTGGAGAGCATCGCCCGTGGCCACTCCAGCCCGCGCGCGTTCTACGTCGACAAGCTCGCCGAGGGCATCGCGACCATCGCCGGCGCGTTCTGGCCGCGGCCCGCGATCGTGCGGCTCTCGGACTTCAAGTCCAACGAGTACCGCAAGCTGATCGGCGGCAGCCGCTACGAGCCCGAGGAGGAAAACCCGATGCTCGGGTTCCGCGGCGCTTCGCGCTACATCTCGCCCGACTTCGCCGAGTGCTTCGAGATGGAGTGCCGCGCGATGAAGCGGGTGCGCGAGGAGATGGGCCTGACGAACGTCGAGGTGATGGTGCCGTTCGTGCGGACCGTGCGCGAGGCCGAACAGGTCGTCGGGCTGCTCGCCAAGTACGGCCTGAAGCGCGGGGAGGGCGGCAATGCCGACGGTACCGGCGGCCTGCGGCTGATCATGATGTGCGAGATCCCGTCGAACGCGATCCTCGCCGAGCAGTTCCTCGAGCACTTCGACGGCTTCTCGATCGGCTCGAACGACCTGACCCAGCTCACGCTCGGACTGGACCGCGACTCGGGTCTGGTGGCCGAAGGCTTCGACGAGCGGGACCCGGCCGTCAAGGCGCTGCTGGAGCGGGCGATCACCGCCTGCAACAAGGCCGGCAAGGACGTCGGCATCGGCGGACCGGGCCCGGCCGACCATGCCGACTGCGCCGCGTGGCGGATGCAGCAGGGGATCGCCTCGATCTCGCTGAACCCCGACACGGTCGTCGACACCTGGACCCGTCTGGGCAAGCTGCCCCGCTGACCGACCGAGCCGGTCCGCGCCCGCAGGCGCGGGCCGGCCGGCTCAGCGCCGCGCCACGCAGGGGCCGGCGACCTGCTTGCCCTCGTTCAGCAGCGATGCCTCGTTGCCCTTGCTGAACAGGATCGCGTTGCCGGCGGCGTAGCGCACGCCCGAGGCGGTGGTCTGCTGCTTCATCTGCCACGCCTCCCCGCGCCAGCGGAGCACGGCCTGGTCGCGGCCGAAGGCCACCAGCAGCGGCGCCACGCCGTTCGGACAGTCGAAGCTGCGCAGCCGCCAGTCGGGGTCGCGCGCCATGACCATCGCACCGGCATCGCCGAGCGACAGCTCGAGCAGACCGTTGCCGAGCTTCGCGGCACGCACCAGGGGAAGCTGACGCCCGAACCGGTCGGCCTCGGAGGCGAGCGGGCAGGCCTTGCGGGTGCTGCGGACCGGTCCGATCGTGAGCGTCGACCCGGACTGCGTCCAGGTCGCGCCGCCGCTGTTGCAGTCGAGCTGCGCGGCCAGCTGTCCGCCGTCGAGGAACTCGACGTTGAAGGCACCCGGGTCGGCCGGCGCGACCAGTCCGGCTGGCGTCAGGGTGCCCAGCCAGTACCAGCTCGAGCCGGCGAGCTTCGGCGGCGGCGGGGCCGGGGCGGTCACCGGGGCCGGCTGCGACGGCGGCATCCCGCCGGGAGCGCTCATCGGCCCGGGGCCCGGCATCGCGCAGCCGGCGAGTGCCGCGGCGGCCGCGACGGCGAGGCCGAGGAGGCCGCGCGCTCGCGGGTGTGAGAGGGGGAGCCGTCGATCCATGTCGCCTCCGCAGCGGTCATCGGAAAAAGAAAAGGGGCGCCGACCCGCAGCGCCCCCGGGACTCGGGCCGGCACGAGGCCGGCCCGGGTGGCCGATGTTACTTGACCACCATCATCGTCTCGCGCTTGCCGCCCTTGTACGTGTACAGGGTCAGCGTGCCGTCCTTGACGTCGCCCTTCTGGTCGAACTGGATCTTGCCGGTCACGCCGTCGTAGCTGATCTTGGCCAGCTCGGGCAGGTACTTCGCCGGCTCGGCCGAGTTCGCCTTCTGCATCGCGGCTGCCATGGTCATCATCGCGTCGTAGACGTACGGCGCGTAGATCTGGACGTCGGCACCCGTCTTCTCCTTGAAGCGGGTCTTCCAGGCGGCCAGGGCGGCCTCCTTGTCCTTCGTGACGCCGCCGGCCTCGGCGCAGATCACCTGACCGTCGGACATGCCGTCGCCGGCCAGCTTGATCAGCTCGTTCGAGCAGATGCCGTCGCCGCCCATGAACTTGGCGTTGATGCCGAGCTGCTTCATCTGGCGCAGCATCGGGCCCGCGACGGCGTCCATGCCGCCGTAGAACACGAGGTCCGGCTTCGCGCCCTTGAGCTTGGTCAGGATGGCGTTGAAGTCGGTGGCCTTGTCATTGGTGAACTCGCGGCCGACGACCTTGCCGCCGGCGGCCTTGACGGCCTTCTGGAACTCGTCGGCGACGCCCTGGCCGTAGGCCGTGCGGTCGTCGATGATCGCGATGCTCTTGGCCTTCACGTCCTTGACGGCGTAGCGCCCGAGCGTGCCGCCGAGCTGGCCGTCATGGGCGACGACGCGGAACGCCGACTTGAAGCCCTGCAGCGTGTACTTCGGGTTGGTCGCCGACGGCGAGATCTGCGGAATGCCAGCGTCGTGATAGATCTTCGAGGCCGGGATCGTGGTGCCCGAGTTCAGGTGGCCGATCACGCCGTTGACCTTCGCGTCGACCAGCTTCGTGGCGGCGGCGGTGCCCTGCTTCGGGTCGGCCGCGTCGTCCTCGGACAGCAGTTCGAACTTGACCGCCTGGCCGCCGAGCTTGATGCCCTTGGCGTTCAGGTCCTCGATCGCGAGCTTGGCGCCCAGCTCGTTGTCCTTGCCCAGGTGGGCGATGCCGCCGGTCAGCGGGCCCACGTGGCCGATCTTGACGACCGTCTGCGCCGAGGCGGCGCCCGCGATGAGGGTGAACGCCGAGGCGACTGCGAGGCTCAGGACCTTCTGGTGCAGATGCATGGATGTCTCTCCTGGAGAGTAAGGCTGGTGTCGTGTACGGAAAGATGTCTGCGACGGAACCCACGGCGCCGCGCTGGGCACGAATCGTAGCCGGAACGCCGTTGAAAGCCAACGACGGCCACGGGGGCGGGCTGGACTCGTCTCCCTGCAACGCGGCCGGCGGTTGACCTGTTGACCGCGCGGGGGTCATGCTGCACCCACCATGGCGATCCAGTACTGGTGGTGGGTTCTCGCGCTCGGCATCGGCATCCTCGAGCTGCTGTCCGGAACCGTCTATCTCCTCGTGCTCGCCACGGGGTGTGCGGCGGCGGGTGCGGTCGCGGCATTCGGCGGGGCGGCGTGGGCTCAGTTCACGACCGCCGCCGCGGTGTCGCTGGCCGGTGCAGCCTGGGCGCGCCGGGCCCGGGCGGGCGCACCGGCGCCCCAGCCCGCCGGCCGCAACCCCGATGTGGTTGCCGATGTCGGTGAGCGCGTGCGGGTCGCGGCCTGGGACGCCGACGGGCGCGCCCGCGTGCAGTACCGGGGCACGCAGTGGACCGCCGAACTCGCGCCCGGCGAGGCGGCCGAGCCCGGGGAGTACCGCATTCGCGAGATGGCCGGCAATCGGCTGATCCTCGCCCGAACCTGATGTCGCACGGGTCGATCCGACCGGAGGAACGATGATCGGAACCAGCGTGGTCGCAGCGGTGCTGCTGCTGCTTGCAGTCGTGTTCGTGGTGCAGACGCTCAAGGTCGTGCCGCAGCAGCATGCATGGATCGTCGAGCGCCTGGGCAAGTTCCACCGGACCCTGTCGCCCGGCCTGTCGTTCGTCGTGCCCTTCATCGACCGGGTCGCCTACAAGCACCTGCTCAAGGAGATCCCGATGGATGTCCCGAGCCAGGTCTGCATCACGAAGGACAACACCCAGCTCACCGTGGACGGGGTGCTGTACTTCCAGGTCACCGACCCGATGCGCGCCTCCTACGGCTCCTCGAACTTCATCGTCGCGATCACCCAGCTGTCCCAGACGACGCTGCGCTCGGTCATCGGACGGCTCGAGCTCGACCGCACGTTCGAGGAGCGCGACTTCATCAACGCCAGCGTGGTGTCCGCGCTCGACGAGGCGGCGATGAGCTGGGGCGTCAAGGTCCTGCGCTACGAGATCAAGGACCTCACGCCCCCGGCCGAGATCCTGCGTTCGATGCAGGCGCAGATCACCGCCGAGCGCGAGAAGCGGGCGCTGATCGCTGCCTCCGAGGGGCGCAAGCAGGAGCAGATCAACATCGCCACCGGCGAGCGCGAGGCGTCGATCCAGCGCTCCGAGGGCGACAAGCAGGCCGAGATCAACCGGGCCGAGGGCCAGGCCGCCGCGCTGACCACGGTGGCGGCCGCGACGGCTGCCGCCCTCGAGCGGATCGCGATCGCGGTGCAGCAGCCGGGCGGCATGGATGCGGTCAACCTGAAGGTCGCCGAGCAGTACGTGCAGGCGTTCGGCGAGCTCGCCAAGCAGGGCAACACCCTGATCGTGCCGGCCAACCTGGCCGACATGTCCTCGCTGATCGCGGGCGCGATGAGCGTCGTGCGCGGCACGCAGCGGCCGGGCACGCCCGGCTGACCGCACGCCGCGCCTGCCCATGGCCTCGCCGACGATCGTGGCCGGCGTGCGGCGCTCGCTGGCGACGCATCCGCCGTATTCCGAGCTGGATGACGACGCCCTCGACTTCGTCGCCCGCAGCGTCGAGCTCGCGTACTTCGCCCGTGGAGAGCGGATCGTCGGCCCCTCGGACGGGCCGCCGGGCAGCTGCTGGATCGTCCGCCAGGGGCTCGTCGAGGGGCGCCGGCCCGGACGCCCCGACGAGCCCGCCGCCGCGACGCTGACGCCCGGCGACACGTTTCCGGTCGGTGCGCTGCTGGCCGAGCGCGCGGTGGTCAGCGAGTACTGGGCGGTCGGCGACGTGTTCTGCTGGACGCTGTCGAAGGCCGACTTCGACACCCTGATCGGACGCAGCCCGGCCTTCCTCGATTTCTGCAAGCGTCGGATGGGCGCACTGCTCGACCTGTCGAATCGCGCACTGCAGGCGAGCTATGCACAGCAGGCCACGCAGTGGCGTTCCCTGGCCACGCCGCTCGGTGACCTGCTGCGCCGCGCGCCGGTGACCGTCCCCGCCGACATGCCGCTGCGGGCCGTGTTCGAGCGGATGGAGCAGGAGCGGGTCGGCTCGGTGATCGTCGACGACGCCCGGGGCATCTTCACCCGGCAGGACGTGATCGGTCGGGTCGCGCTGCCCGGCGTGTCGCTGGACGCACCGATCTCGACGGTGATGACCGCGCCGGTGCTCGCGCTCGATGCCCGGGCCACCATCGCCGAGGCGATGCTCCTGATGGCCGAGCGCACGATCCGCCACGTACCGGTCCGGCGCGATGGCGTGCTGGCCGGGGTGGTGACCGAGCGGGACCTCTTCGTCCTGCAGCGACAGTCGCTGCGGGGCATCGGCGAGGCGATCGGCGCGGCCGGCTCGACACGGGCGCTCGCGCAGGCTGCCGCGGACATCCGCGAGTGGTCGTCGACCCTGGTCGCGCAGGGCGTGGCGGCGGCATTCGTCACCCGTCTGATCAGCCGGCTCAACGATCAGGTGACTCAGCGGGCGATCACCCTGGCGTGCGCCGACCACGGACCCCTGCTCGATCGCGCCTGCTGGCTCGCGCTCGGCAGCGAGGGCAGGGAGGAGCAGACGATCGCGACCGACCAGGACAACGGGCTGGTGCTCGACGACCGTGTGGACGATGCGACCCGGGCACGGATCAGGGCCTTCGGCGAAGCGGTCAACGCGAGTCTGGATGCCTGCGGCTACCCGCTGTGCCGGGGCGGGATCATGGCCGGCAATCCGGCGTGGTGCCTGCCTTACGGCGAGTGGGAGGCGCTGTTCGAGGGCTGGATCGATCGGGGCGATCCGCAGAGCCTGCTCGCGGCGAACGTGTTCTTCGACTTCCGCGCGCTCGCCGGCGACACCGCGCTCGCCGCCCGGCTGCGCGAGCAGGTGACGCGGCGGGCCGCCGCCAACCCCCGCTTCCTGAAGCAGATGAGCGACAACGCCCGCCGCAACGGCCCGCCGAGCTCGTGGACCGGGGGGCTGCTCGGTCACCTGTTCGCCCAGGAGGCGACGCAGATCGACCTGAAGCTGCACGGCACGGCCCCCTTCGTCGATGCGGCCAGGCTGCTCGCGCTGGCGCACGGTGTCCCGGCCACCGGCACCGCCGAGCGCCTGCAGGCGCTCGCGGAGTCGGGCACGCTGCCCGCCGGCGAGACACGCGCCTGGATCGAGGCCTTCCAGTTCCTGCAGAGCCTGAGGCTGCGGGTGCAGCATCAGCCGCACAACGCCGTCGCGAACCCGAACCTGCTGGACACCCGGACGCTGTCGGCGCTCGACCGCCGGATCCTGAAGGAGGCGTTCCGGCAGGCGCGCACGCTGCAGCAGCGGCTCGCGCTCGACTGGCCGGGCTGAGCGGTGGCCGGGTGGCGGTCCTGGCTGGGCAGGCCCGAACCGCAGTCCGAGCGGCTGCGGCGGATCGCGGGCCAGCGCTGGGTCGTGCTCGACGTCGAGACGTCGGGCCTGGATGCGACGCGCGACGCGCTGCTGTCGATCGGCGCGGTGGCCGTGCGGGCGAACCGCATCGACGTCGACGACAGCTTCGAGTGCGACGTGCGCCCGCCCGAGACGAGCGGCCGCGCCAACATCCTGGTCCATGGCATCGGCGCGGAGGCGCAGCGAGCGGGCCTGCCTCCGGCTCAGGCCTGCGGCGCCCTGATCGACTGGGCCGGTGCCGCGCCGCTGGTCGCCTTCCATGCCAGCTTCGACCGCGCCGTGCTCGAGCGGACCCTGCGCGATGCGCTGCACCGGCGGCTGGATTCGGACTGGATCGATCTGGCCGAGCTCGCGCCGGCGCTCAACCCGGGGGTGCGCGCGGCCGCGCTCGACGACTGGCTTGCCCATTTCGACCTGACGGTCGACGAGCGGCACCGGGCAGGCGCCGACGCCTTCGCCACGGCGATGCTGTTCCTCCGGCTGCTGGCGCAGGTGCCCCCGATCGAGCGAGACCTGGCCGGCCTGCGGCGCCTCGCGCAGTCCCGGCGATGGCTCGGATGAACGGCGGGCCGACCGTTCGGCACCCGGCCCCGGCCCCGTTAAGGAACGGTTAAGGACGGCCCTGGACCATCCGGGGCATGCACTCCCTCCCGGTACGCACTCTCGATCGCCCCGCGGTGCCCCCGGTCCGGCTCGTCCGGACGGCCGCGGCCGGCGCACGCCTGCGCCATCACCCCATCGGCGACCCCGAACGGGGCGCCGTCGAGCGCTTCATCGACGCGGTCTACGCCGAGCGCTACGGCGCGAACGTCCCGAGCTGGGCGCCCGAGCTGGTCAGCGTCGTGGCCGACGGCAGGATCGTCGCGGCGGCGGGCTGGCGTCCGACGCACGGCCCGCTCTATCTCGAGCGCTACCTCGATGCGCCCATCGAACGGCTGATCCGCGATCGGCTCGGGCGCCCGGGCCCGGTGCGCGAGCGGATCGTCGAGGTCGGCCATCTGTCGGCCACTCAGGCAGGGCAGGGCGTGCGCCTGATGGCGCGCCTGGGTGCCTACCTGTCCTCGCTCGGCTACGGGTGGGTGGCGAGCACCGCGACGCCGGGGGTGCGCGCGACCTTCGAGCGGCTGGGGGTGGAGGTCGTGGAGCTCGGGCAGGCGACCGCCCAGGCCGCCGGTCCTCACGCCGCCGCCTGGGGCAACTACTACGAGCGGGGAGCGAGCGTCATCGCCGGCGAACTGATGAGCAACCTCTCGCGCGCCGCGCCGAGGGCCCTGCGATGAGCCGGCCACTCGGCTGGCTGCTGCAGGGCGATGCCGCGCGCGACGCGCTGCTCGCACCCGGCATGCGCCTGTCGGCGGGCGAGCTCGCCGCACGGGTGCGCGAGGCCGCCGACGCGCTGTCCGCGCACGGCGTGCGGGTGCTCGCGACCCTTGCCGACAACGGTCCGGACTGGGCGATCGCGGACCTCGCGGCGTGGCACGCAGGCGTCGTTCACGTGCCCCTGCCGGCATTCTTCACGCCGGAGCAGGTGGCCCACGTGTTGGCTGCCGCAGGCGTCGACGCGATCGCGACCGCAGGCGGGCCGGCCGCCGGTGACGCCTGGGCCGGTACCGGCCTGCGGCTCGCGCGGCGTGCTGCCGAGCCTGTCCCGATGCCGCTCGGCACGGTCAAGGTGAGCTTCACCGCCGGCAGCACCGGGCGACCCAAGGGCGTCTGCCTGTCGGGTGACGCGCTCGCCCGTGTCGCCGAAGGCGTCGCGGCCGCGCTGACCCCGATCGGGGTGCGCCGCCACCTGGCGGTGCTGCCGATGGCGGTCCTGCTCGAGAACGTGGCCGGACTGCTCGCGCCGCTGGCGGCAGGCGCCGCGGTCGTGCTGCCGCCGCTCGCCGAGGTCGGCCTGCAGGGCTCCTCGCGATTCGATCCGCGCGTGCTGCAGGCCGCCGTCGTCGCCTGGAAGGCGGACTCGGTGATCGTCCTGCCGCAGATGCTGCGGGCCTGGACGGGCGCGCGCGCGGCCGCCGGCACCGTGCTGCCGGGGCCTCGCCTCGTGGCGGTCGGCGGTGCTGCGGTCGGCGCCGCGACGCTCGCCGCCGCACGATCCACCGGACTCGCCGCCTACGAGGGCTATGGCCTGACGGAGTGCGGCTCGGTCCAGACGCTGAACCTGCCCGGCGCGGACCGCCCCGGGAGCGCCGGGCGCCCGCTGCCCCACGCCGGCGTGCGCGTCAGCGCCGACGGCGAGGTCGAGATCTCGGGCACCCCGATGCTCGGCTACCTGGGCATGCCCGGCTCGGCCCCCGGGCAGTGGTGGGCGACCGGCGACCTCGGACACCTGGACGCCGAGGGCTTCCTGCACCTCTCGGGGCGGCGCGGCAACCTGCTGATCACCGCATTCGGCCGCAATGTCTCGCCCGAGTGGGTGGAGACCGCGCTGCAGTCGCAGCCGTCGATCGCGCATGCGGTGGTGCTGGGCGACGCGCGCCCGGCCCTGCTCGCGGTGCTGTGGCCGAGCCGGCCCGATGCGCCGGCCGGCGACACCGCCACGGCGCTCGCCGAGGCGGTGGAACGGGCCAACGCCACCCTTCCCGACTACGCCCGCGTGGGGCACTGGATCCTGGCCGAGCACCCGTTCGACCCGATGTCCGGCACCGCCACGCCCAACGGTCGTCCGCTGCGCGGCCCGATCGAAACCTTGCATCGGGCCGCGATCGCGGCCGCCTACGACAGGAGCACCGACGATGTCCTTCCATGAACGCCTGCTGAGCGCCACCGCAACCGAGCGTGCCGCGCTGCACGCCGTCCCGATCATCCAGGACGTGATGCGCGGACTCGTGTCCGTGCCGAGCTACCGGGCCTTCCTGGTCGAGGCCTGGCACCACGTCCGTCACACCGTCCCGCTGCTGCAGGCGGCGCGGGATGCGTTGCCCGCCCGGCTCGACTGGATGCGTGCCGACTTCGACGAGTACGTCGCCGAGGAGATCGGCCACGACGACTGGATCCTCGACGACCTGCGCGCCTGCGGCGCCGATGTCGCGGCGATCCGCGCCGCGCCCGCCTCGCCGGCGACCGAAGTGATGGTCGCGTACGCGTACGACACCGTCTCGCGCGGCAACCCGGTCGGATTCCTGGGCATGGTCCACGTGCTCGAGGGCACCAGCGTCGCGCTGGCGCTGGCGGCGGCCGACCGGATCCAGTCCGGCCTCGGCCTGCCGGACGGCGCGTTCTCGTACCTGCGCTCGCACGGGACGCTCGATGTCGAGCACACCGCCCACTACGCGGACCTGGTCAACGCGCTCGACGATCCGATCGACCAGGCGGCCATCGTGCATGCGGCACGGATGTTCTACCGCCTCTACGCCGACGTCTTCCGCGGGCTGCCGCGTCCCACCGTCACGCTCGGCGACGCGCGGGTGGCCGCATGAGCCTCTCGGTGGTGCTCACCGGCGCGACCGGCGGCATCGGCCGCGCGATCGCGCAGGCGCTGATCGCGCGGGGCGACCGGGTGGTGCTGGTGTCCCGCTCCGCGGACGAGGTCGGTCTGCTCGCCCGTCAGCTCGGCCGGGGCGCAGCCGCCGGGTCGGTGGAGGCCCTGGCTGTCGACATCACCCGCGCCGAGGGCCGTGCGGCCATCCTGCGGGTCGCCGCGGAGCGCCGGTGCGACACGCTGATCAACAACGCGGCGATCCCGAGCTTCGGTGCCCTCGAGACGCTCGACGATGCGCACATCGAGGCCGTGATCTCGACCGATCTGGTTGCGCCGATGCTGCTGACCCGGGCGCTGCTGCCGGTGCTGCGCCTGCATCCGCGGGCGACGGTCCTGAACCTCGGTTCGACCCTGGGCCGCCTGGGGCTGCCCGGCTTCACCGTCTACGGTGCGGCGAAGTCCGGCCTGCGAGGCTTCAGCGAGGCCCTGCGCCGCGAGCTCTCCGACGGCCCCATCCGGGTCTGCCACCTGGCGCCGCGCGCCACCCGCACCGCCTTCAACGACGCCCGCGTCGATGCCTACAACCGCGCCACCGGCACGCGCAGCGACTCGCCCGAGCGTGTCGCCGCCGCAGCGGTCGCGATGCTGGACGGCGGTCCGGCCGAACGCTTCCTCGGCTTTCCCGAAGCCCTCGCGGTCCGGCTCAACGGACTCGTGCCCACCTGGCTCGATGCCGCCTTCGGTGCGCACCGAGCGGCGCTGCGCGCCGAGCGGGCGACACCCATCCCATCGCAACCGATCCCCCTGGAGTCCCACGAATGAACCCACGATCCACGCTCCGTCCGTTCGGCGCCGCGCTCGCGCTTGCGCTCGTCACCAGCCTGTCGCAGGCCGCACCGGTCGACGACGCCGTCGGCGAGCTGCAGCGCGAATGGGAGACCATCGCCTACAAGGTGCCGGCGGCCCAGCGCGCCGAGCGCTTCGAAGCGCTGGCGGCGCGTGCCCACCAGGCCAGCGTCGCCCATCCCGGCCGCGCCGAGCCGCTGATCTGGGAAGGCATCGTGGTCAGCTCGTGGGCCGGCGCGAAGGGTGGCCTCGGTGCGCTGTCGCTCGCCAAGCAGGCACGCGGCCTGTACGAGACCGCGCTGAAGATCCGGCCCGAAGCGCTCGAGGGCTCGGCGCTGAACAGCCTCGGGGTCCTGTACTACAAGGTGCCGTCCTGGCCGATCGGCTTCGGCGACAAGGCCCGTGCGCAGGACCTGCTGCAGCAGGCGCTCGCGATCAATCCGAAGGGCATCGATCCGAACTATTTCTACGGTGAGTTCCTTGCCGAGGGCGGCCGCTCGCAGGAGGCGATTCCCTACCTCGAGCGGGCGCTCCAGGCGGCACCGCGGGCCGGTCGCGAACTGGCCGATGCCGGCCGCCGCGACGAGGTGCGCATCCTGCTGGACAAGGTCCGGGCCCAGGTCCGCTGAAGCGTCGGGCTCAGGCGCGGGCGCGCAGGACCGTCACCTGCAGACCCGCGGGCCCGCCCTCCGCCGTGGTCCGGTTCTCGAAGGTGATGTCGAGACCGTGCAGCGTGCAGACCCGCTCGGCGATCGAGACACCGAGCCCGCTGCCGGTCTGCCGCGAGCCGGCCGACCGGTGGAAGCGTTCTCCGAGGTGGGCGCGCGTCGTCTCGTCGAGGCCGGGCCCCTCGTCCTCCACCACGAGTCGGTCGGCGCCGACCCGGAGCGTGACGCGCCCGCCGGTCGGGCCATAGCGAACGGCGTTGTCGACGAGATTCCGGAGCATCGAGGCGAGCAGTCCCGGATCGCCCGCCATCGGCATCGGCTCGACGCCGGTCTCGGGCCAGTCGACGGAGACCTGCGCGTCGTGAGCCTCGATCACAGGCAGCGCATCCTCGATCGCCTGTCCGATCACCGCATGCCATTCGATCGGGTCGTGCCGCAGCCCGGTCGACGCATCGGCACGCGCCATGGCCAGCATCTGGGACACAAGGTGCGCCAGGCGCTGCAGGCCGGCCGACACCCCGGTCGCGGCGCGCTCGCGGTCGGCCGGTTCGCGCGACAGGCGCAGCGCGTCCCAGTGCGCCCGGGCCGTCGCGATCGGCGTCCGCAGTTCGTGGGCGGCATCCGCGGTGAATCGGCGCTCCTGGCGGATCGCATCGTCCACCCGCAGCAGCAGCCGATCGATCGAGCCCACCAGGGGGACGAGATCGGCGGGCACGTCCTGGCTGCCGATCGGCCGCAGGTCGTTCGCATCGCGCTGTTCCAGGGTCTGCGAGATCGATCGCAGCGGTGCAAGCGCATGGCGCACCGCGAACCAGAGCGCGCCCATCAGGATGGGCAGCATGGCGACCCAGGGCAGCAGCTGCGAGAGCAGGAGCCCCTCGGCCAGCTCGGCGCGCTCCGACAGGTCCTGGCCGACCGCGACCCGGCGCGGCCCGCCCGCCGGGTCACGCAGGTAGTAGACCCGCCATCGGCGGCCATCGATCGGGACGTCCGCGAAGCCGTCGCCGCCGTCGCGCCAGGGGAGGGCGGCGCCCTCGGTGTCCGAGAGCACGCGGCGATCGCCGATCCAGACCGCGACCGAGAGGGTCTGGAGCTCCGCGGAACCTCCGGCCGGACCCGTGGCAGCGGGGGCGGCAGGCACGTCGGCTCTGCCGGACGCCATCCCGGGCGGCAGCAGCGACAGCACCTGGCGGGACAGCCTGACCAGCTCGGTGTCGTAGAGCTCGTCGATCTCGTGCTGGGCGCGCCACCAGGCGACGCCTGCGGCGAGCGCCCACACGAGCGGCGCCATCACGGTCATGTAGAGCAGCAGCCTGCGCTGCAGGGTCATGGCGCGCCGTCCGGCTGCTGCTGCGGATCCGGCGTACCCAGCGCATAGCCGACCCCGCGCACGGTCCGCACGATCGCCGGATCGATCTTGCGCCTGAGGTGGTGGACGAAGACCTCCAGCGCATTGCTGTCGAGCTCGCGGTCCCAGTCGTAGAGCTTCTCGAGGAGCGTCGTCTTCGAGAGGATCCGGTTCGGATGGGCGAGCAGGACCTCGAGCAGCGCCGCCTCGCGCGGGGTCAGGTCCACCGGCCGGCCGCACCAGGTCGCGCTGCGGGTGTCGGGACGGTAGTCGAGCGCGCCGTGCCGCCACACCGGCTCGGGCCGGCCGTGCATGCGCCGTGCGACGGCTCGCAGGCGTGCGGCGAGTTCCTCGACCGCGATCGGCTTGACCAGATAGTCGTCCGCCCCCGCGTCGAGACCGCCGATGCGGCTGTCGACCGCGTCACGGGCGGTGAGGATGAGCACCGGCACTCGGTCGCCGCGGGCGCGCCAGCGGGCGAGCCAGACGGTCCCGTCGCCCTCGGGCAGGCCCAGGTCGAGGACGATCGCATCGTACGGCGCGAGGCCGAGCGCCACGTCCGCGCTCGCGCCCCGGTCGACGCGGTCGGCGGCGAACCCGAGTGCCCGAAGTCCGGCGAGCAGCCCTTCGGCCAGCGAGTCGTCGTCCTCGACCAGCAGGACTCTCATGGCTGTGCAGGCGGCGCAGGCGGCGTGGCGGGCACCATCAGCCCGAGACGCGGGTGCCGGTCTTGACCAGCCGCTGCTTCTCGCGCTGCCACTCGCGGTCACGCTCGGCGTCGCGCTTGTCGTGCTGCTTCTTGCCCTTGGCGAGGCCGACCTCGAGCTTGATCAGACCGCCCTTGTAGTGCAGGTCGAGCGGCACCAGGGTGTAGCCGGCGCGAACCACCTTGCCGATCAGCTTGGCGGTCTCGGCACCGTGCAGCAGCAGCTTGCGCGTGCGCGTCGGATCCGGACGAACGTGCGTGGAGGCGGCGGTGAGCGGCGTGATGTGGGCACCGAGCAGGAACAGCTCGGCGCCGCGGATGATCACGTACGCCTCCTTCAGGTGCGCTCGACCGGCCCGGATCGCCTTGACCTCCCAGCCTTCGAGGACGAGACCGGCCTCGTGCTTCTCCTCGATGAAGAAGTCGTGATAGGCCTTGCGATTGTCGACGATGCTCATGGGAGGGCGCGTGGCCCGGACAGGTAGAATCCGGCCGATTCTAGCAGCCGCCCCGTTCGGCCCCGTCCAGCCCGCCTTCATGCCCTCGGTCCAGAAGTCCGTCCTCGTGCCCTACGGCGCCCCGCTGATGTTCGGCCTGGTCGAACGCGTCGAGGCGTACCCGCAGTTCCTGCCGTGGTGCGGCGGGGCCGAGGTGCTCGAGCGCACGGAAGGCCGCATGGTGGCGACGATCCGGATCGACTTCCGCGGCCTGCAGCAGTCGTTCACGACCGAGAACCTGCACGAGCCCGACCGCAGCATCCGCGTGTCGCTGCGCGACGGGCCGTTCTCCCGGCTCGACGGCCTGTGGCGGTTCACGCCGCTGCGCGAGGACGCGTGCAAGGTCGAGTTCTCGCTCGACTACGTGTTCGCCGGCGCACTGCTGTCGCGGGCGCTCTCGCCGGTGTTCGACCAGATCGCAGCCAGCTTCGTGGATGCCTTCGTCCGACGCGCCGAGGCCATCCATGGCTGAGACGCCGCTGTCGGTCGAGGTGGTCTGGATCGGGACGGACCCGCCGCTTCGCGTCGCGCTGCAGGTGGCGCCGGGCACGACCGTCGCCGGCGCGCTCGAGGCGAGCGGCATCGCGGCACGGATCGCCGCCTCGGGGCGGGTGCCGTCCGGGGAGGGGCCGCTCGATGCGCTGGCGGTGGCGGTGCACGGCCGCATCGCCGCACCCGGCGACGTCCTGCACGACGACGATCGGATCGAACTGCTGCCTCCGCTGTCGGTGGACCCGAAGGTCGCCCGACAGCGCCGCGCCGAACACCGGCGTCGGCTGTCGGGCGAGCGGCGCTGGACGCCCGATCGGGAACGCGCGCCGGCGGCGCCGACGCGACGCTGAACGACTCGGAGGCGGCCGCTCAGGAGGCGGCGCAGTGCTCGCGGGAGGCCTTCTTCGCCGACTCGAGGCGGGCGGCGCGCTGCTCGTCGTCGACGAACTCGCGTTCGCCGCGCTCGTTGAGCCGCGACATCCGCATGCCGCTCTCGAGGGTGCGCAGCTCGTTGCGGGTCTCCTCGCAGGCAGCGGCGACCTGCCGTGCCTTCGCCGCGTCGCCCGCGGCCTTGCGCTCGGACTCGGCCCGCTCCAGACGGCGCTTGCGGAACTCGAGCTCGCGGTCGGCGGCGCTCGTCGCCGCAGCGGGTGCGGAGACCGCGCCGCCTGCTGCGGCCGGGATGCCGTTGCGCTCCGGGGGCGGCCGCAGGCCCGGCGCCTTGAGCACCGCATCGGGCGCGACCGTGGTCGGCGGCGGCAGGTCGGAGTAGACGATGCCGCCGTTCGCATCGCGCCACTTGTACTGGGCGTGGGCGACCGGGGCGAGGGCGATCGCCATCAGGAGCAGGATCAGCAGGTGTCGCGACGGCATGTCCGGGCCCTTCGGGCGGATCGGTAGACACGGCCGATGCTATGCCCCGCCCGCGGCCGGGCGTCGGCGACCCCGACCGGCGGCCGGGCGCCGGGGCCGGGCGGACCCCGGTATACTCCACTTTTGTGCCTCGAGGGCCCCATGCGACTGGCCAAGAAAGCACTGACGTTCGATGACGTCCTGCTCGTTCCCGCGTACTCCGAAGTCCTCCCCCGCGACACCTCGCTCGCCACGCGCCTGACGCGCGGCATCGCGCTGAACATCCCGCTGGTCTCGGCGGCGATGGACACCGTCACCGAGTCGCGCCTCGCGATCGCCATCGCCCAGGAGGGCGGCATCGGCATCGTGCACAAGAACCTGCGGCCGTCCGAACAGGCGCGCGAGGTCGCACGGGTCAAGCGGTTCGAGTCCGGCATGGTCCGCGACCCGATCACCGTGACCCCCGACATGACGGTGCGAGAGGTGATGGACATCACCCGCCAGCACCGCATCTCCGGGCTGCCGGTGGTCCGTGGCAAGCAGGTGGTCGGCATCGTCACCAACCGGGACCTGCGCTTCGAGTCCCGCCTCGACGAGCCGGTGTCCTCGATCATGACCCCGCGCGAACGGCTGGTGACGGTCCGCGAGGGGGCCACCCTCGAGGAAGCCAAGACGCTGATGCATGCGCACAAGCTCGAACGCGTGCTGGTCGTCAACGAGGCCTTCGAGCTGCGCGGGCTGACGACCGTCAAGGACATCCTCAAGCGCACCGAGCACCCCAACGCCTCGAAGGACGAGTTCGGCAAGCTGCGCGTGGGCGCGGCGGTCGGCGTCGGCCCCGACACCGACGAACGCGTCGAACTGCTGGTCAAGGCCGGCGTCGACGTCGTCATCGTCGACACCGCGCACGGCCACTCCCGGGGCGTGCTCGAGCGCGTCCAGTGGATCAAGCGCAACTTCCCGCAGGTCGAGGTCATCGGCGGCAACATCGCCACGGCCGACGCAGCGCGGGCGCTCGCCGAAGCCGGTGCCGACGGCGTGAAGGTGGGCATCGGGCCGGGCTCGATCTGCACCACCCGGATCGTGGCCGGCGTCGGCGTGCCGCAGATCAGCGCCATCAGCGACGTCGCCGACGCGCTCGCCGGCAGCGGCGTGCCGCTGATCGCCGACGGCGGCATCCGCTACTCGGGCGAC
>CAIUGQ010000063.1 GCA_903898725.1 uncultured Burkholderiales bacterium
CGCTGTACGTGTCCGGCGCGCTCAAGACCGGGCGTGTGATGGTCAAGGACGAGGACGTCTGCCTGCACTGCGGGCTATGCGCCGAGCGCTGCCCGACCGGCGCGTGGGACATGCAGAAGTTCCTGCTGAGCATGACGCACGCGGGCGAGACGCCCGGGCGGGCGGGCGCGGGCGTGAACCGCGCGCCCTACAAGGTGGCCGCGACCTCGGGCGGCGGTGGTGGCGGCGGTGCGGTGCTGGCCGCGCCCGCGCAACGGAGGCACGCATGAACGCGCCGATCAACGCGGGGCAGGTCCGGCCGGCGGGCGCCGTGCGGCCGCTGGCCGCGGTCAACGACTTCGTCGTGAAGTTCGCCAACGTCAACGGCTCGGGCTCGGCCTCGGCCAACGAGCTGTTCGCACGCGCCATCCTGCGCATGGGCGTGCCGGTCAGCCCGCGCAACATCTTCCCGTCGAACATCCAGGGCCTGCCCACCTGGTACGAGGTGCGGGTCTCCGAGAAGGGCTGGCTCGGCCGGCGCGGCGGCGTCGACATGATGGTCGCGATGAACCCGCAGACCTGGGAGCGCGACGTCAAGGAGATCGAGCCGGGCGGCTACCTGTTCTACGACTCGACGAAGTTCCTGCCGCCCGAGCGCTTCCGCGACGACGTGATCGCGATCGGCATGCCGCTCACCGAGATCTGCAACGCCACCTACGGCGAGTCGCGCGAGCGGCAGCTGATGAAGAACATCGTCTGCCTGGGTGCGCTGTCGGTGCTGCTCGGCATCGAGGCGGCGGTGATCGAGCAGCTCTTCGGCGAGCAATACAAGGGCAAGGAGCGGCTGCTCGACTCCAACGTGAAGGCGCTGCACCTGGGGCGCGACTACGCGACCCAGTGCCTGGAGTCGATCGGCCTGCGCGTCGAGCGGCGCGATGCGGTCGGCGACCGCATCTTCATGGAAGGCAATTCGGCGGCGGCGCTCGGTGCGGTGTACGGCGGGGCGAGCGTCTGCGCCTGGTACCCGATCACGCCCAGCTCCTCGGTGGCCGAGGCCTTCACCGCGTGGTGCAAGAAGTTCCGCGTCGACCCCGAGACCGGCCGCTCGCGCGTGGCCATCGTGCAGGCCGAGGACGAGCTCGCCTCGATCGGCATGGTGGTGGGCGCCGGCTGGAACGGCGCGCGCGCCTTCACCGCCACCAGCGGCCCGGGCATCTCGCTGATGACCGAGTTCATCGGCCTGGCGTACTTCGCCGAGATCCCGGTGACCATCGTCAACGTGCAGCGCGGCGGGCCGTCCACCGGCATGCCGACCCGCACCCAGCAGGCCGACCTGATCGCCTGCGCGTATGCCTCGCACGGCGACACCAAGCACGTGCTGCTGCTGCCCGAGGACCCGACCGAGTGCTTCGAGCACACGGCCGCCGCGCTCGACCTGGCCGACCGGCTGCAGACGCCGGTGTTCGTGATGACCGACCTCGACATCGGCATGAACACGCGGCTGTGCCGGCCGCTGGCCTGGGACGACTCGAAGCGGATGGACCGCGGCAAGGTGATGGACTTCGACATGCTCGAGTCGGGCCGCGACTTCGGCCGCTACCTCGACGTCGACGGCGACGGCATCCCGTTCCGCACCTACCCCGGCACGCATCCGACCAAGGGCGCCTACTTCACGCGCGGCACCACCCGCAACCCGTACGCGAAGTACAGCGAGACCGGTCAGGACTACGTCTACAACATGGAGCGGCTGCTGCGGAAGTTCGACACCGCGAAGTCGCTGGTGCCGCAGCCGGTGGTGCGCCGCTCGCGCCGCAAGGCGACGCTCGGCGCGATCTACTTCGGCTCGACCAGCCCGGCGATGGACGAGGCGCTCGAGGTGCTCGACGAGCACGGCGTGGCGCTCGACACGATGCGCCTGCGCGCCTTCCCCTTCCCCGACTCGGTGAAGGCCTTCATCGATTCGCACGAGAAGGTCTTCGTCGTCGAGCAGAACCGCGACGCGCAGATGAAGTCGATGCTCGTCAACGAACTGCAGATCGACCCGCATCGCCTGGTGTCGGTGCTGCACTACGACGGCACGCCGATCACCGCGCGCTTCATCATCGGACGCATCACCGCGGCGACCACCCGGAGCGCCTCATGACCTACCTCGCCAAGCCCCGCCTGCACCACCCCACCCTCGCGCGCAACAAGGTCGGCTACCTGCGGCGCGACTACGAAGGCGCCATCTCGACGCTGTGCGCCGGCTGCGGTCACGACTCGATCTCGGCCGCGCTCGTGCAGGCCTGCTGGGAACTCGACATCGAGCCGCACCGGGTCGCCAAGCTCTCGGGCATCGGCTGCTCGAGCAAGACGCCCGACTACTTCCTCGGCAACTCGCACGGCTTCAACACCGTGCACGGCCGGATGCCCTCGGTGCTCACCGGCGCGAACCTCGCCAACCGCGACCTGCTCTACCTCGGCGTCTCCGGCGACGGTGACTCCGCCTCGATCGGCCTCGGGCAGTTCGCGCACGTGATGCGGCGCGGCGTCGACATGGTCTACATCGTCGAGAACAACGGCGTCTACGGCCTGACCAAGGGCCAGTTCTCGGCGACCGCCGACCAGGGCTCGAAGTCCAAGCGCGGCATCGTCAACTCCGATGCGCCGATCGACATGGTCTCGCTCGCGCTGCAGCTCGGCGCGACCTACGTGGCGCGCGGCTTCTCGGGCGACAAGGCGCAGCTCGTGCCGCTGATCAAGGGCGCGATCGAGCACCGCGGCGCGGCCTTCATCGATGTCGTCAGCCCCTGCGTGGCGTTCAACAACCATGCGGGCAGCACCAAGAGCTACGAGTACGTGCGCGCGCACAACGAGGCGGTGAACCGCATCGACTTCATCGACCTCGCCGAGGAGCTCAAGGCCGAATCGGCGCCGGGCGGCTACGTCGACGTGCCGCAGGCCGACGGCTCCACGATGCGGCTGCGGCGGATCGCCGAGGGCTACGACGCCACCGACCGCGTCGGCGCGATGAACTACATCGCGCAGCACCAGGCGCGCGGCGAGGTGGTGACGGGGCTGCTGTACGTCGACCCGCATCCGGTGGACATGCACGCGCACCTGAACACCACCGACACGCCGTTCAACCGCCTCGGCGAGCCGGAGCTGATCCCGGGCTCGAAGGCGCTCGAGGGCGTGAACCGCTCGCTGCGCTAGTCGCGGCCGCTGCGGGCGGCACGCTCGATGCCGCCGCGCTCGAGGCCGAGGTCGGCAAGCATCCGGTCGTCGAGCTCGCGCAGCGCGACGACCCCGGCGGCGATCCGCCGCCGTCGGCGCCACGCCGCAAGGGCCCGCGCCGGCCAGGCGGCGCGGGTCGCCTGCACCGCGGCCACGGTCTCGGCTCGGTCGGTGCTGGTCACGACGCGGTCGGCGCTGGTCACAGCACCGTCGGCTGCGGTCTCGGCGCCGACGGGCCGAGGCACCGTCACCGAAGCACCCGGCACGCGTCCCGTCGCCGCACGCCCCGGCGTGCGGACGCCGTTCGCTTCGCGAAGACGCAGGATCCGGGCAGCGGCGAGATCGATGGTGCTCATGACGGGGCTCCTCTGAAGCGGTGCGATCGGGGCGACGAACGCCAGGGCGTCGTCGTGGACCCAGTGTCGGCAGCGCAGGCGATCTGGACAAACGCAAATCCCGCGCGGCATGCATGAGCAGAACGCATGCATACTGCGGCGTGTGCCCGCCCCCCGTACCCGTCCTCTGCCCCTGACCGGCCTGCGCGGCTTCGAGGCGGCTGCCCGACTGCTCAGCTTCACGCTGGCCGCCCAGGAGCTGGGCCTCACGCAGTCGGCGGTGTCACGCCAGATCAAGGGCCTCGAGACCCAGCTCGGCCGCACGCTGTTCCGACGCGGCGTGCGCAGCCTGCGGCTGACCGAAGCCGGCGAGCGGCTGTTCCGCGACGTGCAGTCGGCACTGCGCGAGATCGACGGCGCGGTCGCCGACATCCGTGGCCAGCGCCGACGCAGGCGGCTGGCGCTGACCACCGCGGCCTCGCTCGCCTCGCTGGTCCTGGTGCCCCGCCTGCCCGAGTTCTCGCGCCTGCATCCCGGGGTCGACCTGCGCATCGATGCGATCGACACGCTGCGCGACCTCGAGGGCGAGGGCTACGACGTCGCGATCCGCTACTTCCGCCACGACCGGGCGCCGCGCGGCCTGCCGCTGCTGCACGACGAGATGCTGCTGCCGGTACTGAGCCCGCGTCTCGCCGAGCGCATCGGGCCGATCCGCCGCGCGGCCGATCTCGGGCGCGCGACGCTGCTGGTCGAGGACGCGCCGACCCTGCTCGACGGCGGCCACTGGGAGCGCTGGTTCGCGCGCGCCCGACTGCCGATGCCGCCGGACGCGCCCCGGCTGATGCTCAGCTTCACGCACCAGGCGCTCGATGCGGCCCTGCACGAGCAGGGCGTGATGCTCGCGCCGGCGCTCTACGTGCGCGAGCACCTCGAATCCGGCCGCCTGGTGGCGCCGCTCGGTCGGCCGATGCCGTCGGGCTGGGGGTACTACCTGGTGGTGAACCGCGACTCGGCGCGCCAGCGCCACGTGGTCGCCTTCATCGACTGGCTGGAGGCGGTGTTCGGCGAAGGCGGAGAGACGCCACGCAAGGGGGCGTGAGGCGCCCCGATCAGCGCGACGGGGCGCGGCACTGCGCGCCGCCCCCGCCCGCCACCAGGTTCCGGCCCGACAGCGCGGCCAGCTGACAGTCGCAGCCGAGGTCGGCACGACAGGCGTCCAGGGCCTTGCGCCGCGCCGCGCCGGGATCGGTATCGCAGGCGACCCAGCCCGCCTCGACGCCGGGCAGCCCGGCGAGCGCGGACGCCTGTCCCACGGGGCAGCCGCCGACGCTGCGACAGGCGGCCGCCGCGTCGCGTCCTGCCCCCTGCCGGCAAGCCTTCATCGCCGCGTCCCGCGCCTGCGTCTGAGGGCACAGGCTGCCCGACAGCGGCGCGACGGCCTCGAAGCGGCGCACGTCCATCGCGATCCAGTCGCCGATCACGCGCGGCGACGCGACCGCGGCCCGCGGCCGCGCACGCGCCGGTCGGCAGGTGGCGCCGGGGCCCCCCCCCTGCAGCGACACCGGCAGCACGCGGTGCCCGCCGTGCTCGGCATCGTCGAGGGCCGTGCGTCCGGTCGCGACGGCGACGATCGACGGCCCCCTCGGCACATCGATCTCGTCGAGCATCGCGCGGGCGAGGTCCTGGCTCCAGCCCGCGCCGACCACCGGCGCGGGTGGGGGCAAGGGCTCGCACGACAGCGACAGCCGATCCGGCTCGTCGCCCGAGCCCGCCTGCGCACCGCCGATGCAGCCCGCCGCGAACGCATCGCCGACCATCGCCAGCCGCAGTCGGCCCGCATCGATCCGCCACGCGGCGTAGGTGCCCGGCAGGAGATCGGCCCGCGGTAGGCCGGGCACGAGCTGCAGCACGTCGGCCGTGCCGTCGGCGTGAAAGCGCAGGGCTGCCTGCGGCTCGGTGGACGTGGCCGCCGCTGCGGCGGGCCGCCAGGGCGAGCGTCGCAGCAGCGTGCCCGGGGTGATGGGTCCGGGCGCGGCCGAGGACCCGGACGTCGCCGCCAGGGACGCAGGCGCGGGGTTCGCAGGCGCCGGGCGCTTCGATGCACCTGCGACCGAAGACTTCGAGGGCTTCGCCGACGTCGCAGGCTTGGCGGTCCGTGACGAGCGGGCCGATGACCGGGCGGGCGCCGCTGCCGGCGCGACGGGCACCGCGGCCTGCCCACCCGAGGCACCCGCCTCGCCCGCGAGCAGCGTCGCGGTCCCCGCGACGCCGAGCCAGGCGGCGAAGGCCGGCGCCGCCGCCGGCCTGGGCGTCGCGACGGGCGTGTCCGCGAGCAGCGCCTGCAGGTCGGTCGCGCCGCGCGCCATCGCGTAGGCGCGCGCGTCCCGTCCGTAGCGGTCCCGTCGCGTCGGATCGGCGCCCGCCTCGCGCAGTGCGGCGACCAGCGCCTGCCGCTGGGCCGACGGTGCGTCGACGACGGCGCGGATCAGCGGCGTGGTGGCATCGGGATCGAGCTCGACGTCGGGACCGACCCGCGCCACGTAGTGACGCGTCGCCTCGACATGCCCGCCGCGGATGGCCAGGTCGAGCGCCCGCCGTGCGTCGATGCCGTCGGGCCGACGCGCGATCAGGGCGTCTGCGCCCGCGAGGTCGCCGGCGGCGATCAGGGCGCGCAGCTGCTCGACGGCCGACGGTCCGGGCGTCGTCGCGCAGGCCGCGAGGACGGCGAGGGCGATCGCGACGAAGGCGGTCCGCAGGGCACGCAGGGGCGAATCGATCCGGTGTCGGTACATCGTTGGAGCCAGGGCCGGGCGCCCCCCGCGAGGGCGATCGCGAAGGCGATCGGGGCGGGGCGGCAGCGCCGTGAGCCGTGACGATGGCGGCGCTGCGGCTCGGCCGCAAGCGTCACCATGACGGACTCGGTGACTCAGTGCACGGGGGCGTCGTGGTCGCGCGGTGCCAAGCGGTCGCGATGCGCGAGCGCGGGGAACAGCCGTGTCCACAGCGCCACGACCGCGAGCGTACCGAGGCCGCCGAGGACCACTGCGGCGACCGGCCCGAGCCAGGCTGCGGCGACGCCCGACTCGAATTCGCCGATCTGGTTCGAGGCACCGATGAACACCGAGTTGACCGCGCCGACCCGCCCGCGCATGTCGTCGGGCGTCTCGAGCTGCACGATCGACATGCGGATCACGACGCTGACCATGTCGGCCGCGCCCAGCACCGCGAGCGCGGCGAAGGACAGCGGCAGCGATGTCGACAGGCCGAAGACCACCGTCGCCGCACCGAACAGCGCGACCGCGCCGAACAGCAGCGGGCCGACATGCCGGTCGAGCGGCCGCCTCGAGAACCACAGCGCCACCGCGAGCGCGCCGACCGCAGGGGCCGATCGCAGCAGGCCGAGCCCCCAGGGTCCGGTCAGCAGGATGTCGCGGGCATAGATCGGCAGCAGCGCGGTGGCGCCGCCGAGCAGCACCGCGACCATGTCGAGCGAGATCGCGCCGAGCAGCGCGGGCCGCGAGCGGATGAAGGCGATCCCGGCGAACAGGTAGGCGCGCGTGATCTCGGGGCGGGGCGCATCGGTGTCGCGCAGCTCGGGGACGCGCAGCGCCATCAGCCCCGCGACGAGGTACATCGCGCCGGCGACCGCGTAGGTGGCCTGGGCGCCGCCGACGTAGAGCAGCCCGCCCAGCGCCGGTCCGCCGATGGTCGCCGCTTGGTGGGCCGAGCTCGCGACCGCGACCGCCCGCGACAGCATCGCGGCCGGCACCAGCGTGGGCAGCAGCGACTGTGCCGCTGGCATCTCGAACGCGCGGGTGGCGCCGAGCACGAAGACGAACGCGAACAGCGCCTCGCGGCTGGCCCAGCCGCCGAGGGTCGCGGCCCCGAGCGCGAGCGTCGCCACACCCTGCAGCACACGACAGCCGGCGAGGATCAGCCGGCGGTCCCGTCGGTCGACGATCGGACCGACCACGAACAGCAGCAGGATGCTGGGCAGGAACTGGACGAGCCCCACGAGACCGAGGTCGAGTGCGCTGCCGGTGAGCTCGTACATCTGCCAGCCGACCGCGACGACCTGGATCTGCGCGGCCAGTGTCGCGGCCAGGCGCGACAGCCAGTAGATCCGGTAGGCCGGCAGCGACAGCGGGCCGGGTCCGCTGGCGGCCGCTCGGTCACGATGCATCGTGGCGATGATACGCGGCGGGTGCGTGCATTCAGGCCGGGCCGGGCTCGGCGGACGACGCCGCGCCCGGCGACTCGAACGCCTCGCGGGCCGCGTCGGCCACCGCGCGGCGCAGCCAGGCATGCGCCGGCCGGGCAGCGTTGCGGTGATGCCAGAGCTGGTCGACATGGACGATCGGCAGGTCCATCGGCAGCGCCCGCATCACGAGCTGCGGCGCGATGCCGGCGGTCGGCACGAAGCGGTGCGGCAGCACGGTCAGCAGGTCGGTCGATGCCACCACCTGCCCGGCGGTGAAGAACTGGTTGACGGTCAGCACCACGCGCCGGCGCCGGCCGATCGCGGCCAGCGACTCGTCGACGAATCCGAACGGCCGGCCCGAGAAACTGACCAGCAGGTGGCGCGCCGCGCAGTACCGGTCGAGGTCCAGCGGACCGGTGGCGAGCGGATGGCCGGCCCGCATCACGCAGACGTAGTTGCTGTCGTAGAGCCGCCCGTGCTCGATCGGCTCGGGGCCGCCGTCCTGCATCGATGCCATGTCGATCGCCGCGACCGCGGCCGGGAAGTAGCCGATCGCCAGGTCCAGCTCACCCGAGGAGAGCAGTCCGCGCGGGTCGCGGGTGAGCAGCGGCCGCACCCGCAGCGACAGGCCCGGTGCCTCGGCCTCGAGCCGGCGCACCAGCGGCGGCATCAGCAGCGCGGCCGTCGCATCGGCCATCGCCACCACGAAGCTGTCGCGCGAATCGGCCGCATCGAACTCCCCGGTCTGCATGGCCGAACGCAGGGTGTCGAGCGCGGCGCGGACCGCCGGCCACAGCTCGAGCGCCCGCGGCGTCGGCTGCACCCCGTAGCCGGCCCGCATCACGCAGACGTAGTTGCTGTCGTAGAGCCGCCCGTGCTCGATCGGCTCGGGGCCGCCGTCCTGCATCGATGCCATGTCGATCGCCGCGACCGCGGCCGGGAAGTAGC
>CAIUGQ010000064.1 GCA_903898725.1 uncultured Burkholderiales bacterium
CCTGCCCGGCGACGTCGAAGGCCCCCTCGCCCGCGACGTCGCCGTCGGCGTGGCGCTCGGGCTCGGCGCGGGGCGAGGCGGGCATCGCGGCGGGCGGCGCGCGGTTCAGTGCTGCGGCAGGACCACCGGCACCTCGACCGCCGGCGGCGTGTTGCGGCTGCGGCCGCAGCGCACCAGGCCGTCGATCATCACCATCCCGACGCCCGGGATGTCGCCGAGGCGCACGCTCTCGAGCAGGTCGGCGCCGGCGGTGTGCTGCGCGCGGTCGAGGAACACGAAGTCCGCCGGGCGGCCGACCTCGATCAGGCCCTGGCGCAGGTTGCGCATCCGGGCGGAGTTGCCGGTGGCGAAGCCGAACGCGATCTCGGCCGGAACGTCCGCCAGCGAGGACAGCAGCGCGATCATCCGCAGGATGCCGAGGGGCTGCACGCCCGAGCCGGCGGGCGAGTCCGTGCCGAGGATGATCCGGTGCGGGCACTTCAGCTCGATCGCGTGGCGGGCGGTCAGGATGGCGATGCGCTCGTTGCCGTTGTGCACGATCTCGAGGGCGCGCGAGCTCTTCTCGCAGAGCGTGCAGACCGAGCGGTACGACAGCGAGGTGTGGCCGCCGTTGACGTGGCCGATGACGTCGGCGTCGGCCTCGAGCACCACGTGCTCGTCGATCAGACCCGAGCCCGGGATCGAGGGTCCGCCGGTGTGGATCGTGCTCTGGATGCCGTGCTTGCGGGCCCAGCCGACCATCGTCGCGGCCTCCGCCCCCGCCTTCACGGAGCCCAGCCCGATCTCGCCGAGCAGCGTGACGCCGGCCGCCGCCATGTCGGCGAAGTCCTGCTCGACCATGCCCTGCTCGATGACCGGTGCGCCGGCGTAGACCTTCACGCCGCCGCCGACACCGGCGGCGCGCATGCCGTCGAAGGCCCGCTGCGCGGTGATCGCGAGCGCCTTGACGCCGACGATGTCCTTCGGCCGTCCGGGCAGATGGACCTCGCCGGCCGAGATCATCGTGGTCACGCCGCCGTTCATGCACGACTCGATCCAGCCGAGCTGGTTCTGCCGCGGGGTCCAGTCGCCGAAGACCGGATGGACGTGGGAGTCGATCAGGCCCGGACAGAGCGCGGTGCCCTTGCAGTCGATGGTCGTGCGGGCACGCTCGGTGTCGCAGTCGGCGGCGCGGCCGATCGCGACGATCAGGCCGTCCTCGACCACGACGGTGTCCGCGTCGAGGATCGGACGATCGATGTCGCCCGACAGCATCAGCCCGACATTGCGGATGACGACCTTGCCGGAGGTCTGCTGGGTAGCGATGACGGCCATGGTGGGGCTCCTGTGGGGACGGTGGCGGGCGCCGCGGCTCAGACGCTCAGGTAGGCGCGGCGGGTGGCCTCGTCCGCGTCGAGTTCGGCCATCGTGCCGGCAAAGCGCACCTGACCCTTCTCCAGCACGTAGACGCGGTCGCAGACCTGCTCGGCGAAGTGCAGGTTCTGCTCGGAGAGCAGCACCGACAGGCCGAGCTTCTTCATCTCGTTGATCGAGCGTGCCATCTGTTCGACGATCACCGGGGCCACGCCCTCGGAGGGTTCGTCGAGCATCACCAGCCGCGGGTTGCCCATCAGGGTCCTGGCGACCGTGAGCATCTGCTGCTCGCCGCCGCTCATCCGGCCGCCCGGGCGGCGCGGCATCGCCGCGAGGTTCGGGAACAGCGCGAACAGCGCGTCCACCGTCCAGGTCGGCGCGCCGGGTCGCGGCGGCTGGCGGCCGACCTCGAGGTTCTCGAGCACCGTCAGGTCGGTGAAGATCCGCCGGTCCTCGGGCACCCACCCCAGGCCCAGCCGCGCGATCCGGTGCGAGGGCAGACCGGCGAGGTCGCGGCCCTCGAAGCGCACCGTGCCGGCCCGGCGCTCGAGCAGCCCGGCGATCGCCTTCATCGTGGTGGACTTGCCGGCGCCGTTGCGGCCCATCAGCGCGACCACCTCGCCGGCCCGGACCTCGAGCCCGACGTCGTAGAGGATCTGCGCGCGGCCGTACCACGCGCACAGCGCCTCGACCTGCAGCAGCGGGGCGCTCACGACGGACGCCCTTCGCCGACCGAGCCGACCGAGGCCGGCGGTGCGCCGGTGGAGCCGACCGAGGCCGGCGGCACGCCGGTCGAGCCAAAATAGACCTCGCGGACCCGCGGATCGTCCCGGATGACCGCCGGCGTCCCCGCCGCGATCAGGCTGCCGCGGGCCAGCACGATGATCCGATCGGCATACTCGAACACCACGTCCATGCTGTGCTCGGTGAACAGCACGCCGATGCCGCGCTCGCGCACCAGGCGCTTGACCAGCCCGACCAGCTCGTTGCGCTCGCGCGGCGCCATGCCCGCGGTCGGCTCGTCCATCAGCAGCAGCCGCGGCCCGTTGGCGAGCGCGATCGCCAGCTCCACGCGCTTGACGTCGCCGTAGGCGAGCGCGCCGCAGGGCGCATCGGCCATCGCCGCGAGACCGACCGCATCGAGCAGGGCGAGCGCCTCGTCGCGATGCATCGCGGCGGCGCGGCCCCAGAACCGGCGCAGCTGCCCGGCGTGCGACAGCAGCGCGACCTGGACGTTCTCCACCACCGTCATCGACGCCCAGGTGGCGGCGATCTGGAAGGTGCGGCCGACACCCATCCGCCAGATGGCGCGGGGCGCCCGCCCGACCAGGTCCTGGCCGCCGAGCAGCACGCGGCCGTGGTCCGGCCGCAGCTGTCCGTTGATGCAGTTGAAGCAGGTGGACTTGCCGGCACCGTTCGGTCCGATCAGCGCGAGCAGTTCGCCCGCGGCCAGCTCGAAACTCACGTCGTCGACCGCACGCACGCCGCCGAAGGCCTTGCGCAGCGAGTCCACGGCCAGCAGCGGCCCCCCCGAGACCGGCGACGGTGCGTTCATCGCCCCTCCCCCTGCCCGCCGGCGAGGCCGGCCTGCGCCGGCGGCCTGCGGCCGCGATCGAGCACGCGATCGAGCAGCCGCTCGAGCGGCGGGCCGAGCGCCCCGGCGATGCCCTGCGGGAATGCCAGCACCAGCGCCAGGATGGTGAGCCCGAGCACCGCGCGCCAGTAGTCGGTCGAACGGATCACCTGGTCCTGCAGCCAGGTGAAGGCGGCGGAACCGACGATCGGACCGGCGAGCGACTGGATGCCGCCGAGCAGCACCATCACCAGGCCGTCGATCGAGCGGCCCACCGAGATCGTCTCCGGCGAGATCGTGCCCTTGGCGAAGGCGAACAGCGCGCCGGCCACGCCGCCGAACAGCCCGGAGACGGCGAACGCCGCCCACTGGATCCCGACCACGTCGATGCCGACCGCCGCGGCGCGCAGCGGCGAGTCGCGCCCGGCGCGCATCGCATAGCCGAACGGCGAGAACAGCATCGCGCGCATCGCCGCCACGCTGCCGACGACCACCGCGAGGGTCAGCAGGTAGTAGGCGGTCTTCGAGGACAGCCAGCCCGCGGGCCAGACGCCGACCAGACCGTTGCTGCCGCCGGTCACGCCGTCCCACTGGAACACGCAGGCCCAGACGATCTGGGCGAACGCGAGCGTGAGCATCGCCAGGTACACGCCCGACAGCCGCACGGCGAACCAGCCGAACAGCATCGCACCTGCCAGCGCGAGCAGCGGCGCGACCAGCAGGGCGGCTTCCATCGGCAGCCCGAGCACCTTCATCGCAAGCGCCGCACCGTAGGCGCCGAGCCCGAAGTAGGCCGCGTGCCCGAACGAATGCATGCCCCCGGGGCCCATGATGAAATGCAGGCTGGTGGCGAACAGCACCGCGATCAGGATGTCGATGCCGAGCACCGGCAGATAGGGGAATGCGCCCGCCAGCAGCGGCAGCGCGGCGAGCGCCGCGATGACGACCAGCCAGCCGCGACGCACGCCGCGCGAGGCCGCCCGCAGCGGCGCCTCGATCTCGGCGGCGTTGCGCACCGCGCCCTGCGGCTTGCCGAGCAGGCCCCAGGGCCGGATCACCAGCACCAGCGCCATCACGAGGAACTCGGCGACCAGCGTCAGCTTGGAGAACGCGAACGGCACGCCGAACAGCGTCACCGTGCCGATCGCATAGCACAGCGCCTTGATCTCGGCGATCAGCAGCGCCGCGAGATAGGCGCCGGGGATGCTGCCCATGCCGCCGACGACGACCACGACGAAGGCCTCGCCGATGGTCGTCAGGTCGAGCCCGAGGTTGGCCGGCTCGCGCGGGATCTGCAGCGCCCCGCCGAGTCCGGCGAGCAGCGAGCCGAGCGCGAACACGCCGGTGAACAGCCACGCCTGGTCGACCCCGAGGGCGCCGACCATCTCGCGGTCCTGGGTGGCGGCTCGGATCAGCACGCCGAAGCGGGTGCGGGTCAGCAGCAGCCACAGCCCGCCCAGCACCAGCGGACCGATCACCACCAGCACCAGGTCGTAGACCGGCAGCCGCGCCCCGAGCACCTCGACCGCGCCCTTCAGGCCCGGCGCCTTGGGGCCGAGCAGGTCCTCGGGTCCCCACAGCCAGAGCACGGCGTCGCGCACGATCAGCGCGACCGCGAAGGTCGCCAGCAGCTGGAAGAGCTCGGGCGCCGCATACACGCGCCTGAGCACCAGCAGCTCGATCAGTGCACCGATCGCGGCGGTGATCACCGCCGCCAGCAGCACCCCCGTCCAGAAGCCCAGGCCGCTGCCCGGTCCGAGCCGCTCGATCAGGCTGTACGCGACGTAGATGCCCACCATGTACAGCGAGCCGTGCGCGAAATTCACGATCCGGCTGACGCCGAAGATCAGCGACAGCCCGACCGCGACCAGGAACAGCGTCGAGGCGCTCGCCAGCCCGTTGAGGAGCTGGACGACGAGGGTCTGCAGGGTCACGGGCGCCCTACTGCATCGCGTCGGCCGGACGCAGCTTGCGGACCTCGGCGTCGCTCGGCAGCACCGCGGTGCCGTCGATGTAGCGGAAGTCCTTCATCACGCCGCGACCCTGGTTGACCGTGGTCACCCCGACGTACGCGCCCATCGTCGCCTGATGGTCGATCGCCCGGTAGGTGAACTTGCCGAGCGGACTGTCGACCTGCAGGCCCCGCATCGCCGCGATCATCTTCTCGGTGTCGGTCGAGCCGGCCTTCTTGATCCCGGCGGCGATCGACATCATCGTCGAGTAGCCGACGATCGAGCCCAGCCGCGGGTACTCCTTCCACTTGCGCTGGTAGGCGGTCAGGAACTTGTCGTGCTCGGGCGTCTTGATCGAGTACCAGGGGTAGCCGGTGACGATCCAGCCCTCGGGCGCCTCGTCGCGCAGCGGATCGAGGTACTCGGGCTCGCCCGACAGCAGCGACACCACCGGACGACCGGTGAAGAGCCCGCGGGTCTGGCCCTCGCGGACGAAGCGCGCGAGGTCGGCGCCGAAGGTGACGTTGAAGATCGCATCGGGCTTGGCGTCGAGCAGCGCTTGCGCGACCGCACCGGCGTCGATCCGCCCGAGCGGCGTGGCCTGCTCGGCGACGAACTCCACGTCGGGCTGCGCGGCCTTGAGCAGCGTCTTGAAGGTCGCTGCGGCCGACTGGCCGTACTCGTAGTTCGGATAGACGATCGCCCAGCGCTTCTTCTTCAGCTTGGCCGCCTCGGGCACCAGCATCGCCGACTGCATGTAGGTGTTCGGGCGCAGCCGGAAGGTGTAGCGGTTGCCGTTCTCCCAGGTGACCTTGTCGGTCAGGGGCTCGGCGGCGACGAACAGCACCTTGCGCTGCTTGGCGAAGTCCGTCACCGCCAGGCCGATGTTCGACAGGAAGGTGCCGAACACCACCACCGCCCGCTCGCGCGAGACCAGCTCCTCGGCCACGCGCACCGCGTCGCCCGGGTTCGCGTTGTCGTCGCGCGAGATCACCTCGACCTTCTGGCCGAGCAGGCCGCCGGACGCGTTGATCTCCTCGAGCGCGAGCTCCCAGCCCTTGCGGTAGGGCTCGAGGAAGGCGGGCTGTGCCTTGTAGCTGTTGAGCTCGCCGATGCGGATCTGGGCGGCGGCGGGCGTCGTCGCGAACGCGGCAGCGACGGCGAGGCCGGCGAGCGTCGCGCGCAGCGCGCGGACGGGGAACGGTGCGGTCGGGTTCATGGGCGGGGGTCCCTGGTTGGCTGCGGTGGGTCTGTCGGTGATGCGGTCGGGTCGTTTCGCTGCGGACTGCGGCGCGCCGCGCGGCGCGCCGCCGGGATCTATCTGAGGCCGTCCTTGCCGACGATCTCGTGCACCTGCAGGCCGCCGATGCGCGGATGCGGGCGACCGCCGGCGGTCACCGCGACCGCGACGACGATCTCGTCGCCGCGCGGCGCATCGGGCACGCGTGCCTCGATCGCATCGAAGTGGCTGCGCACGCAGGCGGCGTCCTTGTGCCCGAGCGGCACGTCGATGGCGGTGCCGGGCCCGCCCATCTTCTTGGCGGACGGCACCAGCGCGGCGCCCTTCTCCACCGCGACGCGCAGCGGTGCGCCGAGCTTGGGATGCAGGATCGCGGCGGCGTGCTCGAGCTCGCCGCGTTCACCGACGATCGCCGCCTTGCCGAAGCTCTGCGCCTCGCCCGGCGCGATGCCGAGGGCCTTCACGCAGGCCGCGCCGAGCGTGGCGCCCAGCTCCTCGCCGATCGCGACCAGCGCGTCGAGCGACTCGGACCAGCGGCCGGCATACGGATTGGCGATGACCGCGATCGCGACCGCCCGCCGCACCGGCGGCTCGACCGGACGGCCCATCTCGATGCGGGTCTCGTCGACGCACACCAGAAGCTTTCGGATGTCTGCGGACATGGCAGGGTCCTTGTGTTCAGCGCAGGCCGTCGTGGCCGGTCACGTCGGCGGCGGCGAGGCCCGCGACGCGTGCGTGGATGCGCGCGCCGGTCGTCATCGCCAGGAAGAAGACGAGTTCGTCGGCGTGCGGATGGCCCGGCACACCGACCTCGATCGCGTCGAAATGGCTGCGGACGTAGCTCGCGTTGACGTGCGTGATCGGCAGGTCGAGCCGGGTGCCCGGTCCGCCGACCTTCTTGGTCGACGGCACGATCGCCTTCGTCGGCACGCCGTGACGCTTCTCCAGCAGATCGCGCATCGCGTAGCCGCCGGGCACGTGCCACAGCGCTCCGTGCTCGATCTCGCCGTCGGCACCGACGATCGAGCCCTTGCCGTAGCCCTCGATGCGGGTCGGGGGCACGTCCATCGCCTCGAGCAGCCGCCGCGCCATGTCGATGCCGACCGGCGTCAGCGCCTCCATCATCGGCAGGATGTCGGGCTCGTGGCGACCGGCGTACGGATTGCGCAGCACGACGCCGATGACGCCGCGCAGCAGGGCCTGCGGCGGCGGCGGACCGAACTCGTGCCGGATCGTCTCGACCTGGGTCCAGACTCGGCGGATCTCGATGAGGCTCAAGCGGGGCTCCCGGTGCGTGGGGTCATGGCGCGGGGCTCAGGCGGCGTGCGCCAGTCGCGGCGCCAGGTCGCCGACGGCGCGCCATCGGCCCTGCAGCGCGATCAGCGCGGCGCCGACGAGCCCGGCATCGACGCAGCGTCGCGCCTCGGCCTCGCCGGCATCGAGCGCACGGCGCACCGCGTCGTCGGGCAGCGCCGGCACCGCCACCGTGGCGAGCCGCTCGCCCAGGTCGCTGTTGTCCCTCAGGCCGAGGGCGGGTGCCCGGCGGATCGAGGCATGGTCGACGTCGACGGCATTGGCGATCATCGTCGCGGCCGCATCGGCGCCGGCACCGTCGCGGGCGAGCACGGTGACGCTGTCGGCGATGCCCAGCGACAGGCTGCGCCCGCGCCAGCCGCTGGTGGCGATGCCGCGCCAGGGCGCATCGGCGCGGACCGTCAGCGAAGCGGGCAGTTCGACGCGAGCCCGCCCCGCCACGGCGCCGTGGCCGAGCTCGCCCCGCCGATCGAGCGCGACGCCGATGGTGTAGTCGGGCGCCTCCGGTGCGAGCCAGAGCGCCACGTCGCCACCGTTGTTCACGTGTGCGCGACGCACGCCGGGCGCAACGAGGCAGGCGACGACCGTGTCGGCGACCGCGCCGGCGACCGCCGCCATCGGCGTCACGAAGCGCGGCCGGAACGGCAGCACCGCCGCGTGCATGCGGCGGGCCGTGTCGCCCACCGGGACATCGTCGGGCGTCGCGCAGCGGCGCAGGCAGGCCAGCTCGGCGACCAGTTCGTCCAGCAGCGGCTCGAAGCGGATCCACGCCCGCCCGATCGCGGCGGCCACCGCC
>CAIUGQ010000065.1 GCA_903898725.1 uncultured Burkholderiales bacterium
AAGTGGCGGTCGAGCGCGATCGCCTGACGGCCGATCTCGAAGCAGCGCCGCACGATCCAGAAGAACAGCACGATCACCGTCAGCACGCCGACGAAGCCGAGTTCCTCGCCGATGACCGCGAGCAGGAAGTCGGTGTGCGCCTCGGGCAGGTAGTGCCACTTCTCGACGCTGCCGCCGAGCCCGACGCCGAACCATTCGCCGCGCCCGAAGGCGATCAGCGAATGCGACAGCTGGTAGCCCTTGCCGAGCGCGTTCTTCTCGTCGAACGGATCGAGGTAGGCGAAGATCCGCTCGCGCCGCCACGGCGACGCCCAGATGATCGACACGAACAGCAGCGCCATCGTCGCCGACAGGCCGGCGAACAGCCTGACGCTCACGCCGCCCAGGAACAGCAGGCCCATCGCGACCGCGGCGATCACCATGAACGCGCCGAGGTCGGGCTCGAGCAGCAGCAGGCCGCCGACCAGGCCGACGGCGAACGCCATCGGCATGAACCCCTTGGAGAACTCGTGCATCCGGTCCTGCTTGCGGACCGCGAAGTCGGCGGCGTACAGGATCACGAAGAGCTTCATCAGCTCGGACGGCTGCAGGTTGATCACGCCGAGCGAGATCCAGCGGCGCGCGCCGAGCACGACCTTGCCGATGCCGGGAATCAGCACGGCGATCAGCAGCAGCAGGCCGAGCACGAACAGCCAGGGCGCGGCCTTCTGCCAGCGCTGGATCGGGATCGCGAACGCGAAGGTCGCCGCCGTCAGGCCGACCAGCAGCACGAACGCGTGGCGGGTGAGGTGGTGCGTGGTCCGCAGCGACGCGAAGCGTGCCGAGTCCGGCAGCGCGATCGACGCCGAATAGACCATCACCAGGCCGAAGAGCAGCAGCACCACCACCGACCACAGCAGCGGGAGGTCGAACTCGCGCACCGGGGCGGACGCGGCGGCGCGCGTGCCGAACGCGCGGGCACGGGGCAGGCGCAGGCTCAGCATGGCTGCCCGTCCTCCTCCGAGATCCGCTGCACGGCCTCGACGAAGACCTGCGCGCGATGCCCGTAGTTGCGGAACATGTCGAAGCTCGCGCACGCCGGCGACAGCAGCACCGCCTGGCCGGGCGCGACGACGCGCGCCGCTTCGGCGACGGCCGCCTCGAGCGTCGGGCAGTCGTGCAGCGGCACGCCAGTGGCGGCGAGCGCCGCGCGGATCACCGGGGCGTCCCGGCCGATCAGCATCACCGCCGCCGCGTGCGCGGCGACCGCGGGCGCGAGCGGGCTGAAGTCCTGGCCCTTGCCGTCGCCGCCGGCGATCAGCACACAGGGCTTGCCCAGGCCGGCCAGCGCGGCCACGGTCGCGCCGACGTTGGTGCCCTTGCTGTCGTCGTACCACTCGATGTCGCGGATCACCGAGACGAGCTGGCAGCGATGGGGCTCGCCCTCGTAGGCGCGCAGGCCGTGCAGCATCGCGGCCATCGGCACGCCGACGGCACGCGCGAGCGCGAGCGCGGCCAGCGCGTTGGCATGGTTGTGGGCACCGCGGATGCGCAGCGCATCGGCCGGCATCAGCCGGTTCACGCGGATCGCGCCGGCGTCGCGGCGGCGACGGCCCGAGGGGACCGCGTCCTCGTCGGCGACCGCCTCGGCGAGCCAGGCGAGACCGCCGTCGCGCACGATGCCGTAGCCGGGTGCCGCGTTCGGCGCATCCAGTCCGAACGACACCGTGCGTCGGGCGGCCTCGATGGCCGCGCGGGCGTCGGCGGCCGCCCGCTCGGCGCGCGCGACGGCGCGACGGGCCGCCAGGCGCTCGGCCTTGGAGAGGCCGGCGGCTTCGTCGACCGCGGCGGCGGCCCCCTCGACCCCGGGCTCGGCGGGCAGCGTCGCACCCGGCACGCTCAGCGGATCGTCGCGGTTGAACACGCAGACGGTGCCCGGCGCGTAGATGCGCTGCTTGGCCCCGAGGTAGTCGGCCATCGTGCCGTGCCAGTCGAGGTGGTCCTGGGTGACGTTGAGCACCGTGCCGCAGTCGGGCACGAAGCTCTCGGCGAGCCAGAGCTGGTAGCTCGCCAGCTCGAGCACCCACACCTGCGGCAGGTCTTCGTGCTCGATCGCCTCGCGCAGCGCCTCGAGCGCGGCGGGGCTGATGTTGCCGCAGACCGCGACCCGCAGGCCGGCCTGCCGGCAGAGGTGGCCGACCAGTCGGGTCGTGGTGGTCTTGCCGTTGGTGCCGGTGATGGCGACGACGCGACCGTCGTGGCCGGCCGCCCGCAGCCGTGCGATCTCGCGCGCAAAGAACTCGAGCTCGCCCCACACCGGCAGTCCGGCCTCGCGGGCGGCGGCGAACAGCGGCGCCGCATCGCCGGTGATCGGCGACAGGCCCTGGCTCCAGCCGACCAGGTCGATCCCATCGAGCAGCGAGGTCTCGAGCGCGCCGCCCACGAAGCGCACGCCCGGACACGCGGTGCGCAGCGCGGCGAGCTGCGGCGGCGCCTCGCGGCTGTCAGCCACGGTCACGTCGGCGCCCCGGAACGCCGCCCAGCGGGCGATCGCCAGGCCCGACTCGCCGAGCCCGGCGACGAGCACCCGCCGGCCGGCGAGTGCGGCACGCGCCGTCGCGAGTTCGAGCGCCTCGGCGCGCACTCGCGCGAGTTCGGCCTCGCGTTCGGCCGCGCGGGCCAGACGCTCGGCCTCGAGCGCCGCCTCGTCGACGGCCGGATCGGTGGCGATCGGGTCGGTGGCGGCGGCATCGATGGCGCTGGGCTCGATGGCGGTCGGCTCGATGGCGGTCGGCTCGATGGCGGTCGGCTCGATCGCGGTCGACTCGATCACGGCCGGCTCGATCGAAGCCGGCCCGATGGCGACCGGATCCGGGGCGACCGGCTCGATGGGCTCGTTCGGATCGATCACCGGGCTCACCGCAGCTTCAGCGACGACAGGCCGAACAGCACCAGCATCATCGT